>QMLL01000070.1 GCA_003646715.1 Deltaproteobacteria bacterium | reverse complement strand
TGAGAAATCACCTCTTCCAGTAAAACCCATCGTACCTTACATGAAAATTGTTCATGATCGCCTGAGCATAGAAATTGCCAGGGGTTGTACAAGAGGATGCAGGTTTTGCCAGGCAGGAATGATATACCGCCCGGTTCGGGAAAGGGATCCTTACCGGGTGATGGATCTGGCAGATAGAGCATTACACTGCACCGGCTTTGAAGAAATTTCGCTTCTTTCCCTGAGCAGCGGAGACTACACAAACATAGAATTCGTCCTCTCGAGTCTAATGGCAAAACACAGGGAAGAACAGGTATCCATTGCATTGCCGTCTCTCAGAATCGGCACTCTTTCATCCACACTTATCGAAGAGATAAAAAAGGTGAGAAAAACCGGGTTCACGCTGGCTCCTGAAGCTGGCAGCGAGAGGCTGCGAAGGGTCATCAACAAAGATATAAGCACCGACGAATTACTTGAGATTTCATCATACATCTACGAAAACGGCTGGCAGCTGATAAAGCTTTACTTTATGATGGGACTTCCAACGGAGACGAATGAAGATTTAGAGGCCATAGTGGACGTCTGCTTCAAGGTCTGGTCAATCGCCGGAAAAGCTAGACCAAAAGGGAAGGTAAACGTATCAATCTCTACTTTCGTTCCCAAACCCCACACGCCTTTCCAGTGGTGCAAACAAATTAGCTTAGAACAAATTTACCGGAACCTGGATTTTTTCAAGAAAAGACTCAACAAGAGGGGAATGCAATTAAAGTGGCACAATCCGCCACAGAGTTTTATGGAAGCTATACTTTCCAGAGGTGACAGAAGGCTTGCCAGGGTAATTTTCACCGCCTGGAAAATGGGGGCCCGTTTTGACGGATGGACAGAACAGTTCAAATTCGATCTCTGGAAAGAGGCCTTCAAATCGTCAAAACTGCCTGAACACCTGTGGAACGCTTCGAAAAAAGACCTGGATGAGCCTCTCCCCTGGGATCACTTGCACAGTAAAATCGAAAAGGACTTCCTTGTAAAAGAATATAAGAAGGCACTCTCAGGAGAATATACCAGTGACTGCAGATGGCATAAATGCCTTAAGTGTGGAGTATGCGACTTCAAAAATATAGAACCCGTTTTAAAAAAAGCAGAACCAGACCAGTACTCTCAGGTAAAGTCACTTCCGAACAATGACAAAAATGTAGATTCATTTTTCTACAGGCTCAAGTTTAAAAAAACAGGCACATCCAAGCTTTTAAGTCACCTGGAACTTGTGGGGGTTTTTACCCGTGCAATTAGAAGAGCACGGTTACCGATCGCATTCTCCAGAGGGTACAATCCCCATATGAAGATATCTTTCTGGCATGCTCTTCCGGTAGGGTTTGAAAGTAAATCGGAATACCTGAATATGACACTGGAAGAGAAGCTTTCCTGTGAAGAAATATTAAGGAATTTGAATAAAGAGCTTCCATGTGGTATTGAAGTCCTTCAAGCTGAAAACACGAAGAAGCTGGTTCGCTGGCCAGAAGAGTTTATCGTCGTTTACAACGTCAGGCTCTTTGATGGGATCTGGCAGGAGGAGTCGTGGGATAAGTTTAAAGCAAATCCCCGACACATTGAGAGAACGACGAAAAAGGGCAAGAAGCGAACTTTCGATACCATGAAATATATAAATTCTCTTGTGTTTCACGACGAGAAGACACTTTATATTAACCTGAAACAGAGCATGACAGGCTGTCCCAGCCTTCTTGAAATTTTAGGCGCAATCTTTGGACCAGCTTATGCCACGCCATGGCGAATTTCCGTGGTGAAGCTCGACATTCTACCTGTTACCGGAGACAATCTATGGCAACAGAATTGATCATAAATTCAACATTTTACGAAACAAGGGTGGCAGTTGTTGAAAACGGTACCACGGCTGAATTTTACGTGGAAAGACATGCGGAACAAAACATTGCCGGAAACATATACAAGGGTAGAGTAATCAGGGTACTGCCCGGGATGCAGGCTGCATTTGTCGATATTGGCCTTGAAAAAGCAGGCTTTCTTTATGTGAGTGATGTATGCGACCAGATGGACGACATAGCCAATTATTTCAAAAGCAGAAGCCCTGCTGAAACACTGGATAGCACCATGCAGGAAGAAGTGGACCCACTTCATCATGGCAGCATGAATGAAAAACATATCGAGGATTGCATCCAGGAAGGTCAGGAAGTTCTGGTCCAGGTTTCCAAGGAACCTCTCGGGAGCAAGGGAGCCCGGATTACCTCCCTGATATCGATCCCTGGCAGACATCTTGTCCTGATGCCCATGGTGGATCACATTGGAGTTTCCAGAAGGATCGAAAACGAGAAGGAACGAAAACGCCTTAAAGACATAATTATCAATATAAAGCCCTCGCCGTGTGGCTTTATAGTCAGAACGGCGTGCGAGGGAGAGGAAAAAGAAAAGATAAAAGCGGAGATGGAGTTCTTGTTAAAGCTCTGGAAAAACATTCAAAAACAGGGCGAAAATGCTCCGGCTCCTTCACTGGTTTATCAGGATCTGGACATAACCT
The DNA here is from genome assembly GCA_003646715.1 of Deltaproteobacteria bacterium. Taxonomy (GTDB): domain Bacteria; phylum Desulfobacterota; class Syntrophobacteria; order B119-G9; family B119-G9; genus B119-G9. Next base: position 5,096 of record QMLL01000070.1, on the reverse strand, counting down.
TGCGGGCGGTCAGGGACCTCTTTACGCAGGAAGTGGATAGGCTCATCATAGACTCTGAAAAGGAATACGAAAAGGTTCTTAACTTTATTGATACTTTTTCACCGTCACTGAAAAGTTCTGTAGTGCTCTACGAAGGACGCGAACCAATTTTCGATGCTTATGGTATCGAGATGGAAATCCAGAGGGCGCTGGGGAAAAAGGTATGGCTTAAATCCGGAGGTTACATAGTAATCGAGACAACCGAGGCTCTAACATCAATTGACGTAAATACGGGAAGATACGTGGGATGCAGGAATCTTGAAGAAACAATACTCAAAACCAACCTGGAAGCTGTTAAAGAAATTGCATGCCAGCTGCGCCTGCGAAATATCGGAGGCATAATAATTATCGATTTCATTGATATGGAAAAAGAGTCCAATCGGGAAAAAGTCTTCCAGGCACTCACGGAAGCTCTAAAAAACGACAAAAGCAAAACCAATATCCTGAGGATGTCCGAGTTGGGCCTTATCGAGATGACACGTAAGAGAACGAGGGAAAGCATTGGAAGGGTTTTGAGAGAGCCGTGTTTTTATTGTGACGGTGAAGGTTACCTGAAATCCAAGCTTACCGTTTGTTACGAAATTCTTCGAGAACTTCAAAGAGAAAGAAAAGAATTTTTTGGCCGAAGCATTATGGTCACGGCACATTCAGCCATTGCCAATCTGCTCTGCGACGAAGAGTCAAATAATGTAGAAAAAATGGAAGAGGAACTTCAGGCAAGAATAATCATCAAGGGAGATCCTCACCTTCATCTTGAACAATATGAAATTGTTCCGTTCTGATAGGGGAAAGAAAACTTTTTCGGAGGGAATTATGAATTTTAGTAAGAGCCACAGCTTGTTTGAAGAAGCCAGCCAGTTCATACCAGGAGGCGTCAACAGCCCGGTTAGATCAGGAAAAGCAGTTGGTACCAAACCCATTTTCGTTACCTCAGGCAAAGGTTGCTACATAACGGACGTAGACGGGAATAAATATATTGATTACGTCTGTTCATGGGGTCCTCTCATTCTGGGTCATGCAAATGAAAAGGTAATAGATGCCCTTAAAGAAACCCTGCCGCAGGGTACTTCGTTTGGGATACCCACGCCGCTCGAAATAGAAATGGCAAAAAAAATTACCGAAATGATACCGAGCATAGAAAAAGTTCGGATGGTGAATTCAGGCACCGAGGCGGTAATGAGCGCCATAAGACTGGCGAGAGGATATACCGGCAGAGCAAAAATCGTTAAATTTGACGGCTGTTACCATGGCCATGGTGATTGTCTTCTTGTTGAAGCCGGCTCAGGTGTGGCCACGCTGGCAATTCCGGGAAGTCCCGGGGTACCGGAAAATCTGGTTAAGGACACCATCTCTCTTCCCTATAATAACCTGGAGGCGGTGAAAAACCTGGTAAAGAATCAGGGAAACGAGATTGCTTGCATCATTCTCGAACCCGTTGCGGGTAACATGGGAGTTGTTCCGCCGGTAGACGGTTACCTGGAAGGATTAAGAGAAATCTGCAGCGACAATGGTATCCTGCTCATTTTTGATGAAGTAATGACGGGTTTTAGAGTATCGAAGGGCGGCGCGCAGGAACTCTACGGGGTTTACCCTGACATAACGTGCCTTGGAAAAGTGATTGGTGGTGGTATGCCCGTGGGCGCCTATGGGGGCTCAAAAGAAATCATGAGTAGCATTGCACCGGAAGGAAATGTCTACCAGGCCGGAACATTATCTGGGAATCCCCTCGCCATGAGCGCCGGACTTGCACAGCTGGAACTATTATCTGAACCGGGCATTTATGAGAAACTGGAAGAAAAAAGTGCTTACCTAGAGAAAGGAATTATGGATGCAGCCCGGAAAAGTGGTGTGGAAGTATACGGCAATAGAGTCGGTTCCATGGGCTCTGTGTTTTTTACTGGAGAACAAGTGAAAGATTTCGAGACTGCCAAAAAAGCAGATACTGAAAAATACGCCAAGTTTTTTAGAGCCATGCTGGAAGAAGGAGTGTACCTGGCTCCTTCACAATTTGAAGCATATTTTGTTAGCACCGCACACGAAGAGAAGGACCTGGACAAGACTATCGAAGCTGCGAGAAAAGCGTTCAAAAAGCTTTAAAAAGGGGAATAATAAATGGATCCCCGCCTTTGCGGGGATGACTTAAAAACTCTTTAAATGAGCAGGCTCTTGTATTTTACCAAAGATCAGATAGAAACGATCAACCAGGCTATAATTCTCGCCGAGGAATTGATAAGCGACCACTTCAAGATTTCTTTCTCAGAGTGGAAAAGATACCGGTATGACATAAAAACATTGGAGGCGTTGAAGCCTGAAGAAATTACCGAAGAGGCTTTTGCACAGATTATAAAATACGTCTGTAATCCGGAGAAAAAACTTAGAGGCAGTCTACATACTGACTACTACAAGATATGTCTGCAGGACCATGTAATACTTAAGGCTCTGGAACGAGAAAAGAAAATGCCTCTTTATCCACTCGCAGCTTACATCGTGACCCACGAACTCATTCACGTCGTGCGCTTCTCGAAATTTCTCCAGAGCTTTCTGGTGAGTGCAGAGGAACAGGAAAAAGAAGAAGCTCTGGTTCACACTTTGACCTATGAGCTTCTTCAGGGTGTTAAAATACCTCAATTAAGTTACGTTCTAGACATCTACGTGCATTGCCGGAACATGGAAACTTTCAGAACCGCTGATTAAGTTTGATGCTCAAAAACTATCAGCTTACTCTTCAATAATCATGTCTGCTTCGTTTCCACAATTCTTACAGGTACAAACCTCTATCCTTTGTTCTTTCTCAGACATTTCTTCTCCTTCTGGTTCTTGTCCAGATCACTAATACCCAGTCACTCTTTTATCATCTGATCCGGTGAATTATAGCCACAATTATTAAATTAGTGAAGAATTATAAAATTTCCACCCGAAAAATCAACGAACATTTCGTAAAGCGGAAAACCATAGACCTTCTACATCCAACATCCCCTTATATTGAAATGCTTCGGTAAGGATCCATTTATTCGGTACTTTTTGTTATTGAGCAGGAAAAGGAAGCTGCTTATAATTACTGTCATGAAAAATGTTTCAAATAAGTCCGCCACCTTTTTTTCTGTAGTAGATGTTATATCCCCGTATTTTAAAAAGTATCTGCCTCGACTTATAGGTGGTTTCGTTGCACTAATTGCCGTGGATCTATTCCAGCTCTTGATCCCCCGTGTTATCAAGTGGGCTATTGACGATCTGAAAAGTGGCTCTGCATCTGCCGAACAGCTAGTACTATACGGAGCATATATTGTTTTTCTTGCATTGGCAGTAGGGATAATGAGATTTTGCTGGCGTTACCTGATTCTGGGGTTTTCTCGCCTGCTGGAAATGCACTTAAGAAACAAAATTATCTCCCATGTTCTAACTCTGGACAAAGCTTTTTTTCTCAAGAAAACAACCGGGGATGTAATGGCTTTGATGACGAATGATGTAATGTCTGTTCAGCTGGCATGCGGAATGGGATTGGTAGCTTTCGTGGATGCGATAATTATGACCACTGCAGCCCTTGCTTTCATGGCCTACATCAACCCAAAGCTAACGCTTATTGCTGTTGCCCCCATGCCAGTACTGGCAATCACCACCAAAATTCTTACAGCCAAGCTTCATTTTCGGTTTAAGAAAGTCCAGGAAACCTTCTCCAGGATAACGGAATTTGCCAGGAGTTCGATTTCAACCATCAGGCTCGTGAAGGCATACAACCAGGAAAGCTCTCAAACATTAAGGTTCGAAAAACTGGGTAAAGAATATGTTCATGACAACCTGAAACTTGCCACCATACATGGGCTACTTTTTCCTCTTTCGATATTTACCGCTAACACAAGTATGTTACTCGTGATTTATTTCGGAGGCAAACTGGCCATAAAAGGCACTATAACAACCGGAGATTTCGTGGCGTTTATCAGTTACCTTTTCATGCTTTCCTGGCCAATGATGGCCATAGGATGGGTTAGTAACCTGTTCCAGAGAGGAATAACTTCCCTTGATAGGATAAAAACGCTGTTGCTGGAAAAACCATTACTTACCGTTTCGCCCCAGGTAAAACACCCTTCCGGAATAAAAGGCTTTATCAAGATCAAGAACTTAAGGTTCAAATATCCTTTTAGCGACAGAGAAATTCTAAAAGGCATCAACCTTGAAATCAAACCGGGTGTTATTGGAATCGTCGGCAAGACGGGAAGCGGAAAAACAACCCTATGCAATGTACTGGCGAGAATATATCCGGTTAACCCGGGATCCATTTTTTTAGATGGTATTGATATAAACGAACTTCCCATTGAATTTGTAAGGAAGGCCATAGCTTACGTGCCCCAGGAACCGGGAATCTTTTCTGACACAATTGCATCAAACATTGCTGTGGGAAAACCGGATGCCACGCAGGAAGAGATAGAAGAAGCTGCGAGAAATGCTGCCATCCACGAGGAGATTCTGAAAATGCCACAAGGGTATGAGACCAGGGTGGGAGAAAAAGGGGTGAAACTTTCCGGCGGCCAAAAGCAGCGTCTGGCAATTGCAAGGGCTTTTCTTATAAATAAACCTATCTTGATTATCGACGATGCTCTTTCAGCCATAGATATTGAAACAGAGCAGAATATCATCAGGGCCATCACCAGACATCTGAAAAACAAGACCTGTATCATCGTATCTCACAGGATTGCACCGTTAACTCTTACCAACGAGATAGTTGTTATGGACGATGGTCAAATAGTAGCCAGGGGCACACATGAAACATTGCTGAAAGAAAACCATTTTTATGCCACCGTATACAGACATCAGCTTACTTTCAGTTGTTCAGAAAAGGGGCTCTAAACAGTGCGTTACGGATACGGATATTTCGAAGAAGACCACCTCGGTAATATCGGTGACATCAAAATATGGAAAAGAATTATAGGATTCATCAGGCCTGTCTGGAACAGGGTGTTTATTGCGGTGTTGTTGTCTCTTATCATAACAGCCGCAGAATTAACTCTCCCATATCTAGTAAGGTGGGCCATAGACAACTACATTATAAATAACTCCATAGC
>QMLL01000069.1 GCA_003646715.1 Deltaproteobacteria bacterium | reverse complement strand
TTCATCAGAAGCTCTGCTAACTCTTTGATAGTGGTTTCTTTTCCTGTTCCCACATTGAACACAGCTTGGCGAACAGGTGTGTTTTTCAATACAGACACAGAAAAAGATACAACATCGTCAACAAATATAAAGTCTCTTGTCTGAGAGCCATCTCCAAAAAATGTCAGAGGCTCACCCTTGCTAATTTTATCTATAAAAACCGAAACGACATCATCCCCGGGCTTTTGTTTTGGGCCGTAAACATTGAATGGCCGAATAATTACAACATCGAAAGAATTGGTATATTTCAAGCAAAGGGCTTCTGCTTTCAGCTTTGATAATCCGTATTGATTTATAGGTTCGGTCGGGTCGGTTTCCTTAATTGGAAAACTTTTCGCGTCGCCATAGACAGCAGCTGAACTGAAAAACACGAATCCTTTTGCATTGCAGGCTTTAGCCAAATCCAGAATATTTCTTGTCCCATCAACATTTATCTTTCTGTTTTCTTCTGGGTTCGCCTCCCCAAAAGCCACAGAAACCTGCGCAGCCAAGTGGAAAACAAAGTCAATGGTTCCCGTGTCTTTGATGACAGAATCTATTCGCTTTTTGTCTGTTATGTCTGCACTTATAAGATTGGCTTTCTTGCCATCCAACGATATCTTTGTCTCATTAAGCCTGTCCAGAACAAAAACCTCATACCCCTGTTTCAGCAGCGCTTTCACCAAATGCGACCCTATGAAACCACCACCACCTGTCACCATTACTCGTTCAGTCATGCTCTTATTTTTTCAGCAAGATATAAAAAACGTAAGCATTACGATTGAAACACAGAATTTTTTAAAATATGGTGAACAGATAAAGTTCATGAAATCTGATTTTGAGGAATTTTTTACGGACAGGCTGCCAGAAAAGGCGTTTGAAAACATTTTAGATCTTCCTTCCCCGCGCTGGAATAAAATTATAAAAAATCTAGAAAAACTATCTGAAACTATATCAAAAGCAAAAAAGATTTCTGATATAACACCCCCGGAAGATTTTGAGGATATGACAAAAACTCTTGTTCAGCAACATTCTAATCAACTGTTAGAAGATATGTTCATTTTTCTGCATGAAACAATGAATAAAATAAGTGCAGAAATTCTAACGGCTTCTTCTGACGTGAAATATGGTGCTGAGCTTAGAAAACTCTTTAATGAAACTCCAGAAGAGTGTTACAAGTGGTCTTTGACAAACCCAAACAAAAGAGATTTGCGTTACTTAGACCCAGAAAAGCTCAGGTCAGCAGTAATAGAAACTGCTGGGTCATTTATAATTATTCCTCTCGGAAATTTTTTGAAGAAATGGTATGAGGAAAAAAATGACGATCAATGTCCATATAAAAAGCATCTTCAGACAATCGTGGAGATTTTAAATGAACAACTTCTTGATGTTTCTAGGAGTGTGCTTAAAAAAGAATATGACAAGATGTACGCTGTCATGACTGAAAAATACGAGAAATATCTCAACTGGCTCAGAAAAAAAGACGGCAATATGTACAGATGAAAGTATGCATAGATGAAACTATTTAAAGTTTTTCAAACTATAAAGTAGTAAAAATATTAAGGATGGTTTTATGCACGTTTTCCTTGGCATGCCGGTATACAACCCGGAAAATCTCAATAAGAAAGAACTCGGGAAAATAGCTAAAGGTTTTTATGAAATCCTTTCTCGCAATAATAAGTTATGTAATTGGTCAACACCTGAAAAAATGAGGATTGCTATTCTTGAAAATTATAATCCTGATGATATTGGCGAACATCATCTTGGGGTGTGGGCATCACGGCCGGATATTTTTGAAAGACTGATCAAGAAAATGAAAAATTACGGTCTCACTTCTTCTTTTCTTTGACCAGTCTTTTTGGTGGAACAGGAGAATATAAACCCAATCCACCATCAGAAAACATTATAAAGCTTAAAAACTATAACCAAGTTCCTGGCATATGGCCTTCATTCGCATAGAATCCTGCCACGTCACAGGACTCTCGCAGATTATTGTTATGTTCTGTTTTCTTTTCAGGATTTCTCGCGCTAGTGGTTTGAACGGAGGGTTAGAGTCCATAATCATATGGTTCTTTTCTCCTTTTGGTCCGTACTCAATACCAGAGAAGTGAGAGTGAAGATGCTTTAAATGTTTTAGTTTACAGAGTTTGTCGAAAATTTTTTTATAATCTATTTTGCCTTGGTTACGCGCGTAGAGATGCGCAAAATCGACGCATAATAAACACTTTGTTTCTTTGGCGAGCTTTATTAATTCGTCAAGAGTGCCGAACTGTGAAATCTTACCGGTTGTTTCTGGCGCGAGCTTAACATCCCACCCTTTCTTTTTAATATAGGATTGCATATCCCTGATTTGCTCTGCAACAACATCATATGTTTCGTCTGGTGCTTTTTTGCCGTAGAACGCGGCATGAAAAACCACGGGGCTAGCACCCATATAATGCGCCCGTTCGCATGATGCTAAAATTCTTTGCTTGCTCTGCTTTATTTTTTTAGCGTCAGTTGAGTTTAGATTAATCCAGTATGGCGCATGCACACTCAATTTTATTTTCTCTGTTATAGCACGCTCTCCGACTTTTTTTGCAAGCGTGTTGCTCATACGCACCCCATAAGTAAACTCAACCTCCATTGCCTGCAAACCTAATTTTTTAACTTCGCTGACGCCCTCTAACGTAGAATCAGTGGGAGAACCGGCTGGCCCAAGCAGTATCTTCATAAAAATAAAATAGCGCGAAAGATTTAAGAAATAAACATAATAAATCTCCGCATTTATTTTTGCATTTGTCTCGAAACTGGAAAAAAACTAGATGAATGCTAAGAGTTTTACAACAGCTATGAAAAGAACACCCACAGCTAAAACATGCCAGGGTTTAAGTTTTATTCCCTTCTCTTCCTCGTCAAAATACCTTATCAATCCTGCTGTGGACATCGGCATATAATCCTTCTTCTTAGCCATATTTATCATTCTCGACAGAAATTATAAAAAGCTTTAATTTGTCAAAATTTGATTAAAGAGTCCTTTATTTTCTCTACTTCTATGGCTTGTTAGCACAGAGAAAAATCAGAAGCGTGGTAACTTGCAGTAGCCCGTCTTCTGTTGACTCATTCCCCCTGACACACCACCAGGGTCATCAGTTGAGCCGCAACCATTTGTCTATGCGTCGTTTTGTCTGACAATAAACATCAGTTACGTCAGTATGACTTGCACTCTTCTGGAACCGAGTCGTCTCATCCACTCAATGACCCATTGCTCATCTTTATCACAGCTAAGGCCATTGGTGGTAGCGTTTCTGTACTCGGTTTCGGAACTCTCGCTCCGATACCAGAATGTTCCGGTCTAAGGAACACGAGTGGACAGAGCTTCCTCATGCTGATGCACGGCGGTTGCGCTGCAAGTTACCACGTAAGATTATCTTTGAATTTCTAACCTTAATAAAAGTTTTGGTGTTCAAGATTAGAAAACGTTTGGATTGGCCAAACAAGTTGACTTAAATAAGTTTCGTTGCTACTGTGCGTAGTTGAAAAAATAACACATAATCGTAGAAAAAGCAAAAAAAAACAGTCATATGCCCGACTTAAAGGCTAGCTTTTTTGGCGTTAGTAGCAGTAGGCTAAGATACTCGCATTGCTGCTTGTATCGTACACCCCTGCCCTATCAAACCGGTCGTCTACCGGTGCCAACTGCCTATTTTTGAGTGCGGCTTGGGGCTTAGATGCTTTCAGCCCTTATCCGCTGGAGCGTAGCTACCCAGCATTGCCTTGTCAGACAACTGGTAGACCAGAGGCTCCGGAAGAATGTTCCTTTCGTACTTATTCTTCCTTGCTCTCAGGCAGAAACACCTTCAACAGATATAGACCAAACTGGCTCACGCCGTTCTGAACCCAGCTAACGTGCCCTTTTGATCCGTGAACTCCGGTACCCTTGGCTGCTGCTGCACAGCCAGGAGAGGGCGAGCCGACAGCGACGCCGCAACGCGCGGGGTCGATATGAACTCTCACCCGCCACGACACCATTATCCCCAGGGTAGCTTTTCTGACGTCACATGCGTCCATCCAGGACAACATGCGTATCGCTAGGTCAGGCTTTCGCCTCTGGATTCCTTGCTTTTCAGAATCCAGTCAAGCCGGCTTTTGCCCTTACACTCTTATCAGGATTTCTGACCCTGATGAGCCGACCTTTGAGCACCTCTGATATTTTTTCAGAGGTGTACCGCCCCAGTCAAACTGCCCACCTATTGGTGTCCCGAATTGCTTCGGTTAGTCGTATAGTCGTGAAAGGGTAGTGTTACATTGGTGACTCCACAAAGTCTGACGACTTAGCTTCTATGTCTCCTACCTACGCTATACAATCACAACCATACAACAACAATAGACTGCAGTAAAGCTCCATGGGGTCTACTCTTCCCATTGAAGGTCTCTGGCCTAATCACCAGAAAGGTGGTTTCGCCGGGTTCCATCTTGGGACAGCGGGGACCTCGTTGATCTATCATGCAGGCCAACATTTAATTGGCAAGGGATTACGCTACCTTAAGACCCTCAGAGTTAGGGCCGGCCTACAACGGGGCTTAGCCCGGTTGAAACCGGGTTTCACACACCGCCAGTGGCCACGACTCACTGACTATACAAGACCTTTCGGTTTAGCAGTCAGCTATGTTTTTGGTAAACAGTCGGGTCCCCCTAGTCACTGCGACCTGATCACTGCTGACCAGGCACCCCTTCTACCAAAGATACAGGGCTAATTTGCCGAATTCCCTAAGATGGATTATCCCGAACACCTTCGCCTTTTCGGCGAGGAGCACCTGTGTCGGTTCTAGGTACGGTTGCTCATACTTCTCTCTTGTTTCGTTTTTACGAGTTCTAGGAATTGGCTGAATCCGTCATACGACAGACCATTCCTGCTTTCTTCCGGTTCTCGTCATTACAACACTCCCCGGAATTATACAGTTAGACACAACGACGGTTGTGCTCAGCCTATCCCAAAACGTCCGAAACAAGATACAAACGTTGTATGAGCAGTACCGGAATATTAACCGGTTTCCCTTTCGGGCTTCTCGGTTAAGATAGCCCTTAGGACCGACTAACTCCCAGTAGATAAGCTTTACTGGGAAACCCTAGTCCTTCAGGTGGTCAGGATTTTCACCTGACTCGTATGCTACTCCCGACAGGATTCTCATCACCACAGGGTCCATGCCATCTCACGATAGCACTTCTGCCCCCGCGGTGCGCCTTCCTACCAACCTTGACCAAGCCAAGGTTCTGAAGTATCGGTAACTGGCTTAGCCCCGTCCATCTTCAGCGCCCTACCTCTCGGTGGGTCCGCTATTACGCGTTGTTTAAAGGATGGCTGCTTCTAAGCCAACCTCCCCACTGTTTTAGAGGTAAGACCACCTTCGACACTTAGCCAGTATTTAGGGACCTTAACTTCAGGCTGGGTTGTTCCCCTTTCGGATGCCAAACTTACTCCGGCACCCTCACTCTGGTTCCTTATGCTTGTGCATTCGGAGTTTGACAAGGTAGCTGGGGATCTCTCCCCTTGACTACCTAATCAGTAACTCTACCTCACAAGCTGTTAGAACCAGGCTGTACTGAGATACATTTCGGAAGGAACCAGCTATTGCCGGGTTCGATTGGCTTTTCACCCCTTATCCCAGGTCACGTGAGCGGTTTGTACCAGCAACACTAGCGAGCTTCCATCTTGGTTTCCCAAGACTTCACTCTGCCCAGGATAAGATCACCCGGCTTCTGGTCGCATCCCTGTGACTAAACGCACTTTCATACGCTGTCCGTTGTTGCCTGCGGACGATCGCTTTCGCTTAGGCTTTCGCCTCGCCACAGAGATGCACTCCCTGCCCCGTTTTTCGAAACGGACGACGGTTTAGCCTTTGCATAACAAAGGCCTTACCCGTCTATCTATAGCTATCTGAGTTCAGGCTCTTTTCATCTCCTTTTACGGATACTTTTCAGTTTTCCCTCACGGTACTAATCCGCTATCGGACTTGGACCAATATTTAGAATTGGGAGTGGATGACTCCCGAATTCTGACTGGAAATCCAACCAATCATACTCGGGATACTTGCTATTCTCTTTCTGGTCTTCTCTTACGGGGCTGTCACCCTCTATAGCGCTTCTTTCCAGAAGACTTCAGATCGACCAGCTAAGAGAAGCGCAAGTCCCATAACGCCACATTCCCTCTCTGTTTCCAGGAGGGTTCGGTTTGTTCTGTGCCGCTTTCGGTCGCCCCTACTAACGGCATCGAAGCAGACTGACGCAGACGAATCCACATCAGCCTATGTTTCTTTCTTTTCCTGCGGGTACTAAGATGTTTCAATTTCCCGCGTATCTCTTTGCACGCGCAGACAACACGAAGTCATCCCGCGCGCAAATAGTCCTGAGACTAGGATGTCCCATTAGGTGATCCCGGGTTCAAAGCCTGCATGCGGCTACCCCGGGCTTATCCCAGCTTGCCAGGACCTTCATCAGTGTCCAAGCCAAACCATCCGTCAGATAGCATGGGAGCTAGCTGTCTTTTCGGACATATGACTGTTTCATCGGTTTTAATTATAAACCTAAACACACCATCCGTTAGCATTTGCTAACGAACTGTATATGAAATTTTCAAAATCTAAAAATATGATGTTGATAAAAGCACAGTTTATTAAGTTACACTTCCTTGTTCAATGCTTATTTACACTCCCGATATTTAGTGTTGCAATGCTGTTCAGAAGTCAGTAGCGGCTGAAAAGCCTTAACCTCATCACTGCATTCATACAACCTGCCACGAAGTATGAACGACTCTGAACAGTGATCTTGTAGCGTTATATCTAATAGAGCTATACATTTAAATAGGTTTTGGTATGTGTTTCTGTAAACTTATTGTTGATATAACGTTCTAGGGATATGTGAAGTTTCGCCGTAAGGTGAAATTTGGGAAACCGAAGTGCAACGAGGTTTCCTATTAATGCCTGTTCAACGCCCTGAGCGATAGCGAAAGTGCAATGTGGTCGAGGAAACCGAAAGAGTGAGGAGAGTAAAAATGGGTGCGCTAAAAATATTGTAAAGACTAATGAGTAGTAAAAGAATCGAAAGCTTTATAAATATTAACTTATTTATTAAAATTATGGCGGGTAATATGAAAAACCAATCTGATGAAAATATAGAAACCAAAATCCAAGAATATTTGAAAGCACTCAGAAATAACATTGGTAAAGGAGTTAAAATAGAATATGTTTGGTATGGCATTCCTCAAGAAGAAGAAAGTACATTAAGAAATGTTGAGGATTATGTAAATATAGAGATTGAAGGTGCAGGAATTCCATTTATTGGATATGGCTCAGCAATTCGACGAATTCTTGGGGAAAATGACGAAGTTTTGTATGAAAATCCACTCATTCCTCATAATTATGATTTGAGAAGAGATGAAGACATAGATCAACTAAGAGTCCTATCTTTTGGTCATGAAATTGTGAATAAATTTAAGAAACAAAGAATAAAAGAAAAAAGGGAATGGGAAGAAAAGGTTCGAAGATTAGATGAAGAAGCGAGAAATAATTTGGAGAAATATCTAATGGAAAGTTCTCCATTAGTGAGAGACGATAAGCTCGAAGAGTGGAGAGAATACGTAAG
>QMLL01000068.1 GCA_003646715.1 Deltaproteobacteria bacterium | reverse complement strand
TAATCCAATGTTTTTAATTAGTTTTCCTGAGAGGCCTGATTCTTTTGATACCGGTAGTCTAAATATCTCTGCGTATTCTCCAACATTCATATATTCTTCTACTGTTGGATGTTTTATTGATTTGTAGAGGTGTTCTGCCATTATTATGTCTGGGTTTTTCACCATTTTTACGCCTTTTTCCATGTACATAGGTTTGCTTTCTTCTTGGTTTACCACTGATACAAGATGTTTGACTCCTTTGTTTTTTGCAAGTGATACTACCATTAGGTTTGTGGCATCATCCTTTGTCGTGGTGACTAGTACATCCGCTTTTTTGATTTCTGATTCATCGAGTGTTTCTTCCTGTGTGGCATCTGCATTTATTGCTATTGCATCATATTTTCTTGCTATCTCCTCGCATCTTGCTTGATCCCGATCTATGACAATGACGTTGTGATTTCCATCCTTGAGTGCTAGCTCAGTTAGTTTTTTACCGATGCCACCTCCCCCTACGATTACTATGTACATATAATACCTCTAGCTGTTTTTTTGTCTATCGGACGGGGTAATTTCATGGCTATTATTAAAACTTTTGTTGTATTTTAGCTGGAACATTTATTTAATAAATGTAATAGTAATATACACTTAAATTATTTAACATTCAATTTAAATAAGTAGTTTTGTTATGATTTTTTCCTGGTAACCTACTTAGTCATCATTGTTATCCATAGGATATCGATTTTCCTAACAAAAATCACTGATTTTTTTCTGCAGATTATTAAGTTTAATCTTAAAGTTTTCCTTAATTTTTGATCTATTGTACATATGAGCACATTTTTTTGTATACTCCAACAAATAATTTTAAAATGTATCCTTTTCCTGTTTTTATGGTATGTAGAAATCAGTCCAGGTTTCTTTAGATCTCCTAAGTATCTCCGAAGGTTTATATCTTATCAGAAATCTGATAATATCTTTTTCGTTGATAACATTGTATATCTTCTCTCTTCCATATGATTGCACCTCTATAACTCCTTTTTTAACCAGTTTTCTGAGATGATATGATAGGGTTGATGGCGCTACATCAATATTTTTTAGTATATCCCCATGTTTGGAGTTAGGATTTTTTAGTAGAAACAACACTATTTTCAGTGGAATCTCTTGTCTCAGAATCCCTAAAAAAATTTTTGTCCCGAGACCCTATCTTTCCCTTGACATAGTATCTCTTGTATCCCTCCTCCCTCCTCTTTTGTTATAGTGAGTAACGCATTTTCTTCCATACTTTTTGTATGATAGCCTACCAGCTGTACACTCATGTTAAGCATTTCTGCTATACTACTGAGATTCAAACTAGGATGCTTCTCTATGAGATGATAAATTTTTCTTCGCTTCTCTAAATCAAGAGTTTTATCCATAGGAGGGATCCTATCTATCTATTTTTTTGATGGAGGTTATATACAACATACTAAGTATTGTTACAAAGAGTTATTCAACACAGCATTTTAATCATCATGATTTATATATTTGCTTTCCTATGTATTTAAATTTTGTATATTTAGAATTTTATCTAAGATTTATCTACTATCCAGTTAAAAATATAATGGTTTGTAATTAATTTCATATTATCAGATGATGGTATAATTAGGAAGTATGCAGAGAGAATATAGCTCTTTTTCGTCTTCCTTTTTATATGTCTATGGTGGGTAGTATAATTATGGATCTTGATATTATTATTCCCATTGCTCTATCTATAGTTTCTCCAGTATCCGGTGAGTTTGCTGTTGCTGTTATTCTTGATATGCAGAAACCATACAGTGGCTTTCCCTCTCTTTTTGCAAACCCGTTTGCTGGCAGTACATTTATTGTTCCCTCTGAATAGTTTCCTTCTCGTAATGTTCCAATTATTGGTGTTAGGCTTATGCTCCAGCTTATATTGTTTATATCTGTTTCTCCTGTGTTTGTGATTGTTATTGGTATTCCATCACTTTTATGGGTCGCGGTTTTGATTCCTGATGTGATTTGTATCTCAAGTGGTGAGTCAATGGTTTTGTTGATATTGGTTGTGTTGGTATTTGCATGTGCAGCCATCGTAGTTCCAATCATTACGAAAAAAAGCATTGTTATCAAAACTGTCTGGTAAAATGTTTTTTTCATTCTTTTCACTTCCTCCTATGATATTTGCTATAAATATATGGTATTCTATATGGCGATCCTATATAAATATTTTATGCTTGAAAATATATAAGACTATCAATTTTTTAATGTTTTAGTAGTAACTTTTTTAATGAAATAAGGGCTCTGCCCTTATAATCCCTAGTTCCGCCTTCGCTTCCTCGGCAAACCCCATGGGGGTGTTGCCGTATCCCCACTCGGCGGATTTAGGCTAAACCTGGTAAACGTTGCTGACCCAATACAACAATATTATGATGACGCTGTTGATCTCTAAGATATCTACCGGATTCCTCCAAATTTGTTAAACCAGTAGATGCATGATGTTCATAACCACTCCAAAAACTACCACGTGGATATCTCTTCCTGAAACCAGGATGTTTTTCAAACATTCTCTTAGCACTACGAGATTTAAGCATAACCTCCGCATCCTGAATCGAATACTTCTTAGGGATATTCACCTGGAAATGAACATGATCCCAAGCGAAACCAAATTCACCAAACTCAAAACCCAAAGATTCCAACTCCATGAAAGCCTGAATACAAGTAAGTGTCAATATTGCGGCTGCTTCTTAAAACACTTATACCTATTTTTAGTGACAAACATTATTGTCACCCAGTTATTTCGGGTGTCACCTGAAATCTTTTTAGAGCTGTTGCTACATATATTTCTCAAAAATTTGATCGCATTCCTGTTGCGCCATTCAAAGAGCAGACCAGATGGTCTGCTGCGCGCAACAAGAAAAACATATTATTATCGAATAGAAAAAGATAGCTTTTCATCTAAGGGGTCTTACACCTTTAGTTCCAGATCACGTAGTATTCAAGATATTTCAATAATAAAAATGGAAGTGGAAAATGTGCCTGTGAAATTATGTGAAATTGATGGAGAGATTTTTGTTTTAACAAAAAACGACTTTGAAAAATGAAAATATGCAACATCCTTAACTTTTTCGCCATAGGAGTCTTTCTATGCAAGTAGATTCATGATGGTAGACTTAGCTCTTATTGGAATTGTTTTTTTATGATGGAAACATTTTTTTGAACAAAAAGGGGAAATTGGAAAAACACTAGATACAGTGAGAGCAATAGGGAGGAAAAAATAATATTTTATCATATTATTTTTATTTTAACAAAATTAACTTGTCTGACAATGCAATTTGATAAAAAACCGGACAACTGAACATCATTGATTTAAATATGATGATCTATTTCATTAATCTTGTAGCTTGATAAGGGCAATTAGTTAATCTTATAGTTTAATTCCATTATTTGTTTGAAAATCATGCTAATAATTGTCAATGATTAATGGTTGAGATCAATGCTTTTGTGATAATTATTATCTCGCAATGTTGATTGATAAAGTCTATCAATGTATACGGTTATATTGATAGATATATTCTAGCAAGGTAGTTGGCATGTAAAAACAAAATCAGACCCAAAAAGGAAAACCTGAAGAAAACTCTCAAAATGATGTAGAAGAAGATTTATGGGATCTGTATAGATTCTCTTAGTATCTGTTGGCCATATCTCATAAGAAAAACCAGAATAAACCTGTAAAAAACATGTGATTACAGAGCGACACACCTCTTTTTGGGTTACCTTCGGTCTACCGAAGGTAACCATATGGTGTAGGATGAGCAGATGATGTCATATCTGCTATTTCTAAAAAGTTTTTGCGGAAAACCGGTTTTTTCCACTCAAACTCCCTGCTTTTTGTTGAAAAATACCATTTCTAAACACTTTTTTGTAAAACACATCACTTTTGAATCCCCTATCGTATATGCTATATATTATCTATCACACTTTGTATTGTGCTATACCCTGGAATACAAATTGCTAGATATTATCTATCAATAAAATTGAGGCGCATTTTTTAATATTTAATGCTAGACAAGATGTAGCATGAAAAATTGGGAAAAGATATGCTAATGTATAGCACAACAGTTTAAAGTTAAAATTTAATATTTATTAGTTAACTTGATAGTTTAACAATATTTATTTAATAAACATTTTAACTAAATCTAACTTTAAGCGCTCGTTTTGCATTGAGCCTAAAAAAACAAAAATTAAAAAAGATCATGTTGTTGCCGCCTCTTATAAAAAATGGTAGACAAAGAGGGAAATCAGACACCAGAGCGTTTAACTAAAGGTGTTAAAACATTACTTGGCGATCCAAAGAAGGCGATACTCAAGCTTGCTACGCCAATGGTTATTGCAATGGTTGTCCAGACAATGTATAACCTAGTGGATGCTCTCTGGGTGTCCGGTCTTGGTGCAGATGCATTAGCAGCTGTTGGTTTTGTTTATCCTCTCTTTTTTGTAGCCATGGCACTGGCCACAGGACTTGGTATTGGTGGCGGATCTGCTGTATCTAGAAAAATTGGCGCTAAGGATAAGAAGGGTGTAGATAATGTTGCGGTTCACACGTATATTATGACACTGCTGATCACAATGGTATTGTCATTTGTTATGATTGTTTTTGCTGAGAACATTTTTTCAATGATGGGTGCTAGCAGTATAATAGATGAAGCTGTTGCCTATAACAGGATTATATTTGCTGGCTCTATCTTCCTTTTCTTTTCAAATGTCTCTAATGCTATTTTGAGAGCAGAGGGTGATGCAAAAAGGGCGATGTATGCTATAACGTTTGGTTCAATATTGAATATAATTTTGGATCCAATATTTATATACGTGTTAAAATTGGGTGTTGCAGGTGCGGCATGGGCAACTGTGATATCATTATGTGTGACATCTATAATATTGTTTAACTGGTTGTTTTTAAAACGTGACACCTATGTATCGTTGAGATTCTCTGACTTCAAACTTGATAAAGATATTGTTAAGGATATTTTTAAAGTTGGGCTGCCATCATCTATCCAACAGCTTTCCATGGCTATCACTATGCTTATTGTAAACATTGTTATTGTTAAGTTACTTCTAGCTGGTACAGATGGTGTAGCAGTGTATCAGACTGGTTGGAGAATAGTCAGCATTGGAATTATGCCTCTTCTTGGTATGGCAACCGCTGTTGTATCTGTGACTGGTGCTACATTTGGTGCACGAGAGTTTAAAAAAATGGATGCTGCTTTCACCTATGCGGTAAAAATTGGTTTTATAGTGGAGATATTTATTGCATTGGCTACGTTTGTACTTGCTACTTTTATCGCAGCATCTTTCACAACTGCAGAATCATCTAAGCGGATATTTGATGATCTACAGATGTTTCTTAGGATAATCTGCCTGTTCTATCCTGGGGCGGCTCTTGGTATAGTATCATCTGCAATGTTCCAAGGTGTTGGAAAGGGTTTAAACTCGCTTATAGCCACACTTATAAGAACAGTTATACTAACAGTATTATTTGTTATAGTGTTTTCAATGATATTTAGTATGAATCTTGTAGGTGTCTGGTGGGGGATTGTTTTGGCTAATCTGATAGGATCAGTCATTGCCTTTATCTGGGCTAAAAATCTTATTCGGAATCTACTAAAAGGGCAATCTACTCTATAACAGGGCTTGGTCTACCACCTCTCTGTCTAATTATCTCTTGTACCCTGTTAAAAACCATGGCATCTATTATAGGTTCATGATCCCACTTGTTCAGGTATTTCTCCCATCTTAGATAACCACAGTATAGTGGATTTTTAAGTATAGTAGAAACTGTTTTTTTAGCCCATAAACCATGTTTTTTAGTTGGAATCATATTATCATTAAGCTTCTTTGCGATCCCACCCATGCTTTCACCGTTTAAGTACCATGAAAAGATGTTTCTAACAACAGATGCCTCATCCTCATTAACAATTAGCTTTCCATCAATGTAGTCATAACCATAAGGTATGTTAAATCCTAGCATCCCACCATTGGTTCGCGCTTTTTGTTCCATACCGATATATACTCTTTCTCCTATCTGTTCAGACTCAAGTTGAGCTATACGCTGTATAATATCCATAACAAACCGTCCCATAGCAGTTGATGTATCAAGTGATTCTGTCATTGAAACAAACTCTTTTCCCTCTTTTTTCAGATGTTCCATCATGAGCATAAAGTTTTTTGAATTTCTATGTATACGATCCATCTTGATTACTAACACTGCATCCCACTTGTCTATTTCCTCCATCATCCTAGCATATGCTGGTCTTTTTATAGTTCTCCCTGAGTATCCATCATCTATGTATTCACCTGCTATAAGCCAGTCTCTAGCCTTACAGTATGATCTTAGTTTTTCTAATTGTGCATCTAATGAAAACCCTTCTTTTGCTTGATCCTCAGTTGATACCCTAGTATAAATCGCTACTCTTTTGACTGGCTGTGCATCCATCCGACCTCTTTATTAGCAATTTATGATTTATAACATTATCGCATTAAACTGCTTTGTGTAATAATTCTCACCTTGGGTAGATCAACACATTCCACAAAATCGTCCTTAGCCACATTTCAGCCCTCCTATAATTCTCCCTTAAGCTGGAAAGATATTCTCCGAATCTACGTTTTGTTCCAGAGAAGATGCTTTCAACGACACATCTCATAGTAGTTTGAACCTTTTTTTTCCACTTATCCATATCCTTTTTTGTTGAGCGAGAACTGCTTTTCTTCTACTTGGAGAGCCACATGTTTTTGTAGAGGCATTTTTCCGTAATTTTATGCCTGGTATAGATTCAAAATCGGTGATCTCATTAAAACACTCTCGTGTATCATATCCTTTATCACCAAGGATGATCTCAACTTTGATCCATCTGCATCTTTTTATTTTTAACATCTTTCCAAGCTGTTTTTGAATCAGATGCTGTTCCCCTTGTCATTGTGTAATAGATTATTTTTTTTGAAATAAGATCAACAAAGATATGTATTTTCTTGAAATCCTGTTTCCTCTGAGGTTTCCGAAAACGAATGGCAACCCATGTGCCTTTCTGATGGGTTTTCATCCCTGTGGAATCAATATCTCCAAGTGTGATATTTGAAGGTATTAACAGTCGGTTAAATCTTTGAGGGAAACCCTTCATTAAGATACTGCATAGTGTTTTGAATGGTTTTATAACATGGTGCACGTTTCATATCAAGTGCTTGATAAATCTTTAGATCATTGGTAGCGCTTGCTATGGTCCGGTAGGAAACACCAAACAATGTTTTGAACAAGAAGAACTGCAAGGTTTAGAAAGTTTAAACTCTCTCCGTTTGAACCGGTTTATCCAGTTCACTAAACAACCCTTGGAGATATAAAATTCTTCCACATTCACCAGGCCTATGGGTATCATATGTTGCCCATGGAACACTAATCTCTTTATACCTCCTCCACTTTTCATTATTTTGACTGGTTTTTTGCATCCCATCACCAATGCTGGATGCAAAGAATCCAGTCATTTAAAAATAATTACACAAAGCCAGAGATTAAGGTTCTAGCAACCTTAGTTTATCAAGCTGGTATATCATATAGAAAGGTAAGAGATATCTTTGGATGTATAGAATCCTTTTCTCATGAAGCACTGAGGAAATGGTAT
>QMLL01000067.1 GCA_003646715.1 Deltaproteobacteria bacterium | reverse complement strand
TTGCCGCCGAATACGTACAACCGGTTCCGTGGGTGTTCTGGGTTTTGTGGCGTTTGCTTTCAAAGTGATATATGTCAGAACCATCGAAAAGTACATCCACCAGGGTATCACCTGAAAGGTGTCCACCTTTGACCAGAACGTACTTGCAACCCAGTTTGTGGATAGTCTGAGCTGCTTTTTCCATCTGATCCACAGATTCGACTTTTTCACCTGTGATTACTTCAGCCTCAGGGAGATTTGGTGTTACTATTAGAGCCAGGGGAATTAGCTCGTTTATAAGGGATTCTTCGGCTTCCGGACGAAGCAGCCGATGGCCGCTTTTTGCTACCATAACGGGATCAACAATAAGGTTTAAGATCTTGTATTTACGAATTTTCTTTGCCACAGCCTTAACAATATCCGGGTTATCGAGCATTCCGGTTTTTGCTGCATCAGCGCCTATATCCGAAAGCACGGTATCGAGTTGCTTCTCCACAAAATCCGGGGAAATAGAATAAATTGCTTCTACACCACAAGTGTTTTGTGCTGTCAGAGCTGTTAGCACGGACATACCATAACACCCCAGAAGGGTGATCGTTTTTAAATCTGCCTGAATTCCTGCTCCACCTCCGGAATCAGATCCCGCAATAGTCAGTACCCTTTTCACTTTTCGCTCCTTGTGTCTATTCGCTTTGTTGAGTATCTGGGCTAGAGTTTACTTTAATTGTATATCTTTTCCTGCCATAAAAAAAGTACATTAGAGCTCCAAGAACCGGTATAAGAGTTACTATTGCAAACCAGATTACCTTGACACGAAAGCTTTCAAAGGGTTTGTGGGCAACGTCTATAATTGCCCAGAATGTCGGAACCATGGGTAAGAGAAAAATTAGTGCAAGTAGAAGAATCCTTGTTATCAAAGTATACCTCCTGTTGTCTTCTTATAGATTCTGCTCATAGTGCAAATATTCAAGTTGTTCCAACAACTTGTCAGCGTTCTTGGCTTCTTTTATGACGTTGTCTATTTTTTCTTCTATCTTCGTTTTCAAAGTCTCTAGGTGTTTGGTTAACCTGTTTGCCAGATATTTATTAAAGGCTTCTATTTCTTGCGTCAACCTTTGTTCATCTCGCTTTATACTTCTGCTTGCAAGGAAAATTATGACAATAGTTTCTATGACGAGGAAACTCAATAAGGATATAAGCCCGGAAGAGGTATAAAGCGAAAGCAAGATATTAAATAACAGCGAAAATGCTTTGCCCAGAGAAGGACTGGCCTGGAATTCTTTTAATGCCTTCGGACCTATTAATGATACGAGAAGAAAAATTGCCGGAATCCCGAGAAAAAACCATTGTTTTATCCTGGTTATAAATTTTATAAAACTGCTCTCGGCCCCGGGCACAGTTTCCAGAAATTCCAGGAAGGTTTCCCTACTTTTGCTGACGAATTGATTCAGTTCGTAGTCAATGGATCTTTCTAGTTCTGTTATCTGTTTCCTGGCAACATCAATCCCATATCGGAGGAGAATAGTATTTATTCGGTACAAAAGGGATTTGAACTTATTTCTTACCGGATTGAAACGGCTATCGTTTTCAGAGAGGCTCGATTCCCATCCAGTGTTGTCTCCTGGAGAACTAGTTCGCCTTAGAGTTTTACTCCACAAACGTTTAAAAAATGCGACGGGTGCCACGTCTGCTTCGTTCTGATGAACTCTTTGTTTTAAAGTATCGATAGTTTTCTCAGTAATAAACTGCCCGGTTATGATCTCGGTTAGATCTTTCAAATCTTGAAATTCTTTCTGAAATTCAAGCATGATACCATTCAGTTCCACAGGTAAGTTATTATACCTGACGTATAATGCTTTTAATTCTTTAACAATCCGGTTTACTTCTGCTTCTATATTTGCTTCTTTTATTGCCAGGATTTCTTTTATGTCTCGTTTTCTGAAGAGGCTGTTTTTGAAATTGAAAAAATCTTCTTTCCACCATTCCGGGGCGTTCGTGTTATTGATTTCTCTTGCAGAAAAACTGTAAATCTTTGGTGATAAGATGCCATTTCTCTTGAGTTTCAGTGTAAAGTCGCCCAGTAAAGTCTTGAGCTCATGTTGAGGATCAGAACCTGGAGCCTTGATGGTATCTATCTTATTCATGACAAAGATAAAGTTATCCTGGTGTTTGGATGTCTGGCTCAGGACTTTGTAGAATTCGAGGTCAGCGTATTTTTCCGGACTGACCACCCAGATTGCTATGTCCAGGAACTCAAGCAGTGCCAGTACTTTCTCCGCATGTTCTTTAACGATGCTATCAAAATCGGGAAAGTCATAGATGATAAGGCCAGCAATCAGGTCATTTTCATGTACATTATGAGGTTCTTTGATGTAATCTCCTGGAATATCTGGTGGCAAACTGGATTCTTTGTGGAGATATACAATAACAAGATCGGTGTGAGGCCTTCTATCAGAGACAGAAGAAATCTGGTCATTTGCCAGTGCATTTATGATGGTGGATTTTCCGACACCCGTTCCACCCAGGATGCCTACGTTTAGAACCGGTTCTTCAATTTTCCTGATTTGTTCTGTTAGTTTTTTAAGTTCTCTTGTAAATTCTTCTCTGTGAGATTCTGCAAGCAGGAATCTGCTTTTTTGAACCAGCTGATCCAGTTGCTCAAGCTGTAATCTAATATTGCCTTTAGTAATTTCCATATGCCATTCGGACCGATATAATTGTTTCTGTATAAATCGTGTCAAATAAGTATCATGACCTGATTTCGCCGAGTAACTTTTTCACCTGATCAAGATCACTTTTTGTAATTGCACATGCTTCTAATGCTTCTGTGTATCTCCGGTATTGAGTATACAGCACTTCTTTCAACTGTTTTTTGTAACGTTTATCGAGCTCTTCCGCTATGTTCTTTAACTCCTGGTAAGCAAAAATTTCCACGGCCCCTTTGCTGAGAAAGGGCATTATAACTGAGTCAAGAATTGCCTCGAACATGCTCAATCCACCACCGACTACAGTCTCGATTGAAACAAGAAAGATGCTCCAAAGAATGGTGGTGGAATATATTCCCCATTCTTTGTGCTTTGGTATTCCTTTCGTTAGTTTTGAAAATTGTTCCTGTAACCAGTTCTCCAGTTGTTTCTGCTTTTCAAAAAACAACTTGTCTATTTCTTCGACCGTCATTGAAAGGTTTCGTGAAAGAAATATGTCTTGCAAATATTCAATACCAGTAATTCTGATTTCATTGTGAATTTTCCTGTTGAGGTCATTTATGGCTAGATGGAGAGGACCCAGGTCTATTTTACGATGCAGTTTGGCAAGGTCCCTTTTTCGTTTTTCTTCGTCTGATTTCGGAATCAATCCAAATAGGGATAACGGGAACTTTATGATCTTTGAGATGAAGGATCTTGGTTTTCTCAGCAGGTCGTATCGCTGAAAAATTTGTCTGATCTCATTCTGAATGTGCTGCTTGGTGGTTTCATCCAGATGTCCAACCGATTTCTTCAGAAGCTGCTTTTCGGTTTCGTCATAGATGGCTTGAAAATTATCAAGCAACTCATCTATAGCTAACCGCTCTTTTTCAAGGATACTTACAAGCTGCTCTGAATACCTGATCAGTCGTTTTTTTAAACTGGAGAGCTCTTTCTTTCTTATTTCTCCAGGAAGTTCTTTGCTCTGATCATAGAGTATTGTTTTCAATCTTTGTAACTCGTGATGGTGTAGCAGCTCTTCGAACGGTGATTCCGATATCGTCCAGGGAAGGGAAAAAAAAGATGTTTCTTCCAGATGGGACTTGGTTTCAGAAAGTATCCTTTGTTTTAGTTCAGTGAACGCATCAGTTGAATCGACCTTATTCATGATTATCAGAAAATACTTTTCGTCGGCTAAAGCCTGTTGAAATATCTGGAATGGTAGCCTATCGCCGTACTTTTCCTGGCTTGTTATGAAGAGGATAATGTCTGATATGTCATAGACATCTTCTGCCATTTCTCTGTTCAGTGTTTCCACGCTATCGATGTCCGGTGTGTCCACCAGAAAGATGTTTTCAAGGTTTTTGTCGCCGTGGAGGATCACTTTTATTTTTAGAGGATCCCCACAGATTGCTGGAATTTTTTCGATAGATTCAATGAATTCTTTTTCATAAGCTGACAGGAAATTTGGCATCGATATAATGTCTTTATGTTTTTTGTGGCAGAAGAAAATCGGTCCAAAGGTTTTGGGTCTTTCGGAACCAGAGACGCTAACTTCGCGACCTGCGAGAACGTTAAAGATCGTGGATTTTCCGGTGCCGGTTCCGCCTTCCAGAGATAGTATGATGGGAAGCTCGGGGTGTTTTGACTTAATTGTGTAAATTTCGTTATTCTTGCTAAGTTTTTGGAGAACTTCCTCGAAGTGGGTTCTTGGGGTTTTTAGACCACAGAACCTGTTAGGTGTTTCTCTCCCCTGCAGGGCGTTTTCTGCAAGGTTGAGGAGTTGAGTAACTGCGTTTTCTAAACCGGTGGATTTCATACCAGATATTCTTCAAGAAGCTTGGCATAGTTGCGAGGAACAATGAGGTTCCACGATTCTCGCTCTGAATTAATAAACACTTTGTGAAAGAGAAACCCTTTACCAAATAATATCCTTTCTCTATTGGGTCTTGGGATTGAGACAGGTGTTTTCTTGAACATTCGAGAAGGCATGAAATAAAGATTTTTGTCGTCACAAACCAGATAACCTTTCTGCCATCTCTTAAATCCTCTCATTTTTATAACCCACGCTGGCACAACTACGGAATTATCAAGAGATATTCCTGCGTCTCCAATTTGAGAAGCAATTTTTATTGCAATTGATTTTGCCCCCTGTTCAGCGGAAGATCCTGAGACGCTTTTCAAGCGGTGCCAGAGACCGGAAAGTAGCATCAGGATAGCTCTCCACAAAAACGGCAAGACTATTATAATGATGATGGTAAGAATTACGGTTATTATGAGTGCGAGTACCGGGTGTGCCATGCTGAGATATGCAAGCCCCACTACACCCATGTCTTCGGCCACGCTAACAACCATATTACTGAAGGGTTCGGGGCTTGTATTGATAAGAACCCTGAAGCCCGACTTTGCGAGATGAGAACCTGTGGCCATGGTGGCGCCAATCATAAAAGCCAGCACTTCTGCGCCAGGTGATGCTTTACCCACGGTCATCAGCGCCAGTAATGCTCCTCCAAATGGGCGAATCACGGTGTGAATTGCATCCCATGCCGTGTCAAATCCGGGTATCTTATCTGCTAGAAATTCACAGGCATAAAGGATTATAGCTACGGTAATGATCAGGTTATTGTTCAGAGCCTGAAATTCGGGCGGGAGTCCTTGAATGAGATTAAATTTTGTCACCAGACCGACCACTCCAACCGTGGCATAGAGGTTTATACCTGATACGAAAGAAAGTCCAAGCAAAGACCCTAATTTAGCGATTATCTCCATAATTTTCCCTTTCGAATTAAATTTAGACTTTTCTTGGATCCTGGTATATTAGTCAAATTCTAGGCTATTTGTCCAATTTTGGCAACGAATATCTGTAGTTATGTTGAAGGGGTTCCCTATTTCAGTTTGACAACAATGAGAATTAAGGTAAAATCCTAGGGAATGTAAACTAAACTACGCATGCTAGGAGGTTGTGTTATGGGAGGTACGATAATTAAATGGTTGGGACATGCTTTTTTTCAGATAACCACACCCAAAGAAAAAGTCATCTTCATTGATCCCTGGTTTGAGGGAAATCCTTCATGTCCTGCAAAGCTGGATGATGTTCTAAAGGGAGATTTGATTCTTGTCACTCATGACCATTTTGATCACGTGGGACAGACGATTGAACTTGCAAAAAAGACTGGAGCAACAGTAATTGCACCTGTCGAAACAGCAGGGTCGTTAAAAGAAAATGGTCTTCCTGAAAAACAGATAATTTTTGAAGGAATAGGAATGAACATAGGCGGAACAGTGGAAGTCGACGGTATCAAAGTAACCATGACACAGGCCTTTCATTCTTCTGCAACGGCTAATCCTGCGGGATACATTGTTGGACTGGAGGACGGGAAAAATATTTATCACGCAGGAGATACCGGTATTTTCCAGAGTATGGCACTGCTGGCCGAATTGTACCCTCTGGATTGTGCGCTGTTACCAATAGGTGGTGTGTTTACCATGGATTCAAGTCAGGCTGCAAAAGCAGTGGATTTGATGAATCCTAAAAAAGTTATTCCAATGCATTTTGGCAGTTTTCCGATTCTGGAACCGAATGCGGATAGGTTCAAAGAACTGGTTACAAACAATAACCCGGAAGTGGAAGTGATTATTCTTGAGCCGGGTCAGGAGGCAACACTGGATTAGGTAATGGTTGCTGAAAAAGTACTTTTTTGATTTGATTTTAGGACGCAACGCATTCGATTTTACGGGGTGGGAATGTTCCCGCCCCAGATAGCCAGCAAAGACAGGGATTTGTTGATGGGGAAAGTACTGATAACTGAGTTCGAACCGGATAAAGAATACGAAACATTGCTGCTGGTAAGTTCGAAAACCCTGGGACATACAAAGGCTGGTAGACCATACCTGACGCTCAGGCTGGTAGACAGCAGTGGAGGAATAATCGGAAGAATCTGGGAAGATGCCTTAAATAAGAATAAGCTATTTGACGAGAAGGATGTCTTGAGGGTTAAGGCAAGGTGCGAACAATACCAGGGTAGTTTGCAGCTAAATATTTTGTCCCTGGAAAAGCTTGATAGAGACGAAATTAATCCAGAAGATTTTCTGCCACGATGCCCGAAAGATATAGAGAAACTATGGCGTCGGTTGAAAGAAATCGCGCGTTACGTCAAGAATCGATGCCTTCTTGAACTACTGCATCTGTTTTTTGAAGACAGAGAACTGGTTGAAAAATTTAAGAACGCGCCGGCTGCTAAAACGCTTCATCACGCTTACCTGGGAGGTTTGCTTGAACACACTTTGTCGGTGTGTGAGCTACTGTTGAAGGTTGCCGATCATTACCCGGAACTGGACCGTGATCTCTTGATTACCGCGGGAATCTTTCACGACATCGGAAAGGTGGAAGAATTTACGTATGATCTGGCTATAGAATACAGCGAAGTAGGAAGGCTGCTGGGGCATGTAGTTCTGGGTGTGAAAATACTTGAAGAAAAAATTGCTAAAGTGGCAGATTTTCCTGAAGAGACGGCGATTTTATTAAAACATATGATAATCAGCCATCACGGTTACCTGGAGTTCGGTTCGGCTAAGCGTCCGAAAACTCGTGAAGCTTTTGTCCTATATTTTATTGATGATCTGGATGCAAAAATAGATAGTGTAAACAAGATGATAGAAGCTGAGAAAGATTCTCCTTCACCGTGGACCGGTTACAGTCGTGCCCTGGAAAGATTCATCTTCAAAGGGTGGCCGGAGACACGTGAGGAAAACAAGAATAACAGTGAAAAAGACAATAATAGCTCTGACCATGAGCAACTCTCGATTTTTTCTTTCTTTTAGGGCACTTTCCTGCGTAAACCATGGGTATATTCATTACGTTCGAAGGTATAGATGGCTGTGGCAAAAGTACTCAGGTGAAGCTTCTTGACCACGCGCTTAAAGAGAAGAAAATAGAAACGTGCGTGACCATGGAGCCGGGAGGTACGGAAGCAGGGAAAATAATAAGGA
>QMLL01000066.1 GCA_003646715.1 Deltaproteobacteria bacterium | reverse complement strand
CTCGCTAAGTCCCTTGAACCAGTCCACACAAACCTCAGTGAAATTTTGTTGAAGAGATGGGTGGATACGGGAAATGCGTTCAACGAGCACTTTACTCATTTCCTCAATGCAAATGTTGTTTATGTACTGTATCAACATTTCTGCAACGTCTTCTGCCTTTGGCCCTCTCATGGCTTTCTCCTTTTGACCTTCTGGTATTAATTTTCTATGTTGCCTTCTGAGTCGGGATATCCGGGAAAAGATATCGGTCCTGAAATCTGTTCCATTGTTCTTGCGTCGGATGGCCGATGGAGCGAATTGGTTCTTTTTTCAGATCATGAGGAACCGCAAGCCATCCACTGCAGTAGTCACCGATTTTAAGAATCAAGTAGAAGCTTTTTGGATAGACGTTTGGGCGTTCCCACAACTTCCAAAGACCCTCTACTTTTCGCATAGAGTGACTTTTGCTTTTTGGACACGCTGGTTCTTGCCAGTCAAAGAATCCTGCTCTTTCAGAACACTCTTCACATTCCCACAAAGGGGCGTAGACCTCGTTTGGAAAACAATCTACAACGCATCCTGGGTCTCCTGCCGTGTGGCGGACCCGAAATTCTGCCCAGCAATATACGCAGTAGACGACGCAATAGTCCTGGGAAACATACTCCGAAGATCCACATACTGGACACCTGAGCGCTTCCCACTCAAAAGGGTTGAAACCACCTGCGTATGAAATCCTGAAAGACATATCTTTTTCCTTTCTTTATTTTTTTGTGTTGTCTATTTCTTTTGCCCACGCTTTTTTAGTGCTGTTCCAACTGAACCCGGCATTCTTGAGCAATCCTTTGACAGAGAAGGTATTGCCTTCGGCAATTATGAGATTTCCTTCTTGTCGGTAGGTAATGCCATTTAATTTCGGTCCCAAGGAATCATCACCGTTACTTCTGTGTGATCCCTTATCATGTCCGCCATTGACAACTTTGAGTTCTGCCTGTTTGAGCTCTTCTTGTTGCTTTAGAGCTTGTAAAAGCTCTTCAGCTGAACAAAACTCGCCACCGCCGAAACCGGCAGCGAAAAGACACCTGCCAATGGCTGATGTCTCGGCGTTCTCAACCGCCGACGTGGCGTTTATGAAGCTTGCGTCGCGCCTTTCCTCGGCGGTTCCTGTAGCTACAATGCTTCCTTCGGGATTGAGAACCTGAGCAACAGCAAGAACTGTTGACTCATCCGGGAAGCTGATCTCTGTTTTAAGTGCCCATCCATCCGAGATAGGATGCACTTCCCTGAATTTTCTTACTCTCTCTGCAACAGTTTCATATACTTTCCTAGAAACTTCACCCGTCTTTTTGTTGGTCTTCTCAATTGTTACTGGCATACATCCTCCTTTCTTCATCTGCCCGAATCAGAAAAGAAAAAGCATGAGTACAAATGAAGCATTCGCGTTCTTCCTGTTCGGAAAATACTCGGAAGCTACCTATGGATTCAGGCAGGTATTGCGCGCGCTTAATTGTGTACCAACAGAACTTCGTAAGGTGTTTCTTTGATGTATTTTTTGTAAATTTCTGGGTAGTCGTTCTTGAGGGATGGATCAACTTTCCTGGAAAATCTTCTGCCTAGTTCCAGAATAGCTTCTTTGACCTTTATTTTCCTTCCTGTTGGATTTGTGTTTGAAATTCCGGTCTTGAAGAACTGTGTTAATTTTTCTATCTCGACGTTAAGACTTTTCCTATGTTCTTTTAATCCTAAGAATTCCTGAAGCTGCTCTTCAGCGGGGAGTTCGGGAATATCTGTAATTTCATAGGCCGGACACTCTGGTCGGTATTTACACCAGGCACAAAGTGGTCCTTTCTCGGTAACCGGTTCCATAGTTGGATCGTTCAGGCACTCCCAAATGTGCCTGGCTTTCAAAAGGAGTCTTTCATAAATGATCGAATCATATTGGAAGCCATCAAAGATTTTTATTTTTGCCTCGTTTAGATCCATGGCAAATATGGCTCCCTTTACTGTTTTCTCATGGTTACACTCTTTTACCAATCCCATCTGAAAATGGAGCTGAATTACCCAACTTTCATATGGCTCCCGTGGTATCCCCGAAGTCGACTTGACTTCCAGGACACCGATCGTACCTTGACTTTCAAAAAGAAAGTCGATGTGAGCCCTGTATGGCTGGTTCTTGTGTTTCACTTGCTTCTGGTATTTCCAAGAGAAGCTTGTCTTTGGTAAAGCTTTTAATCCAGCAAGCAGAAACTGCTCTGCCAGGTGACCTCTGGTAAACCTGATTAGCGTTGCAATATCAGGATCCGAGTCGGTTTGTTTTTCTAAAACTACCTTTCTAGGGCATCCGGCGATATCCGAAGACCCAATATACTTTTTTCGGTTGCCAAGCTTTTCATCGGACTCCCGGTTTATTTTCAGAAGTCCTGTATAGAGTAACGTTACAAGTTCCATGATATCTATCCCCCTCACTTCTCGTTTTTCCTTGCCACAACTAGAAACAGAAAAAGGGAGCAAAAGCCGACAACGCTTCGGACTCCCTGGAACTTCTTTATTTGTATAGTTTTTCGAGTGTTTCTAGAATGGCAATTCGTCTGTCTCGTATTGTATTGATGCTTCAGATCTTGTGTTTTGGTTTTTTCGATCAAGGATCTTTAAACTGCGGAGAACAATTTCGGTGCTATAATGCGAATTTCCCTGTTCATCATCCCATTTTCGTGTTTTTATAGGACCTTCTACATAAATGAGTTTCCCTTTTGAAAGATGTTCACCGCAGATTTCAGCAATTTTTCCCCATGCGACAATGCGGTGCCATTCAGTAGTTTCCTGTACATTTCCTTCTTTGTCTTTCCACCACTGGTTTGTTGCAAGAGTAAATCTGGTAAATGTTTCCCCTGACTGAGTATAATGAACCTCAGGGTCTGATCCTAGTCGTCCAATTAGAGTAGCTCTATTTAACATCTCAGTCCTCCTTTTTTCATTTGATCGTTAACCCATGCTTTCGACCAATTCGCTTTCCTTTCCTCTTTTCACCTCCTTTCTCTGAACACAAAACCCCATACTCTTGTGAAGTGATGCTCAGATCGTGAAAGTGCTGCAAGCTAACTATCACTGCTGTACATGAGTGAACATCTGCATTGAGAGCCGGGATCCTATGAGTGCTTGTAGGCAAGACACAGCTTGCCCACCTTCTTTTTGATACTTCTCCATCACCGGAAGCAGCGGTTGCCTATTCCCTGGAACTATCACAGGGAAAGCAGGTGTCGCATTGGCAGTCATTTGCCGGGAGAGTCGGCAAAGACTCCACTCCTCCTGTTTTTTTCGGGCTGCGGGAGGACACTCTCACCGAGTCCGTTATCCGGTTTTCAAGTGAAAACCAGCGGTAATGGTACGAAACGTACCATGTAAAACCTTAACGCTCTAATCGAGCGGTGTTGACAAAGTGGTTTTGCCACTTATCTCAGGATTCCAGTCGGACAATGTGGGATCGCTGGCATCTCCATCTCCCTTGCTCTTAAGCATCTTTTTGATACTTCGTGGGGTCTTGTAGGGGATTTCTGCCTTTTCGCAAATAGCCTCTACGACATTGTGCAATGCCAGAAGTGTTTCATTATAGCGCTCCAAGAGGGGTACTACGTCGTCAATCGGAAGCGTAATCAGAAGCCTGTTCCTCAATGCCCTGATTCCTCTATCAGCCATCCGTGCAATGTCGATTAAGGTGTATGTGTCTGGTGTATGACATAGAACAACTCTTGCGTTTCTCTCTCTTGCTAGAATCTCCCATTTTGATGCAACATCATTTGTCATCATTTTGCCTCCTCTGATTTATTGGCCTCCTAATATTTATATAGGAAAGTTCTTTATTCGAAGGATCAAGCGTTTGTCACACATAGAAAAACACTATCACAAGTGGTAAGAATGATAGAAAGTATACTCCGTGAAATAAAACGTGAGACGGAAGTCTCGGAGGATGTGATAATGCATATATTTGAAAGAGCATTAGAAGAGGCGGTGTGTTCAGCTTTCAATGTCAAAGATTGTTATATAGACTTTGAGAGGAAAAAAATTATCCCTGTAATTGATCCATATTGTATACACAAGTGGATGTGGTCCGAAGAGAACAAAATTTTGGAACTTAGTTTCAGTCAACTGAATCGAGGTACGATTTTGAGGTGTGTAAGGAATTTTAAAAGATTCATGTCTCTCACAAAAGGCGATGAACTAGCAAAAAAATGGAGAGCGAAGGTACATTGCCCCGTAATTGGTCAGATAAGATACGCATATGGTGACGAAATATCGGTAGAGTTAGGTAACAATATTGATGGGACAATGAGAAAACCGGAATGGGTTCCAGGAGAAATTCCTTACTATCGTGAAGGGAGGTGCTTGTGGTTTTATGTACTACGCATAATTGAAGAAAATTCCAAAATAAAAGTCTATCTTTCGAGAGGTAGCAAAAATTTTCCTGTGGCACTTTTAAAAACAAGATTTCCGTGGGTAAGATTTAAGGCGCTTAAAAGAATACGCGGAAAAGTAAGCTGGATCGAAGCAAGTGAGAAAATTAGTAAGGAAATTTTATCGGAGGTATCAAAAGAACTGATGGGGGAATCCTTACGACTGATAATAAAGAGATAGTGGGGTTGAAATGTAATGAAATATATTCACTGTAGAAATTTTATCACTATCTCAGTCACTGTTTAAAAGATCGGGTGACGAACCTTCAGCGAGGATATTTTGTAAGTATTCTGTTATTGGAACCTCTCGCTTTTGTCTTAGAGATTCTCTTTTGTAAAGATCCCTTAAAGCACATTTGATTGCGACAATTATCCATAATTTCAGGTTCCTGCTATGTTCTGATTTTTCCCATTTTTGCAAGCTTTTCACTACTGCCCACCAACATTCAGAGATTAGCTCATCCTTGGTGACTCCTGGCAATGAATTGTGATTTTTCTCAACTATAGACATGATTAACGGTTCAAGTCTCTCAAGGAAAACCTCCATGACCCCTCTTTCCCTCCCGCTTTATATCTATAAGACCTGCTGTTGTTTGTTATACTTTACAAAATTTATTCCAGAGCTAAAAATATGCTTTTTTGTATCTGATGAGCTCGTCGTCCACTTCATTCACTGCTGCTCTGACCTTGTTATATTCTTTCAAGAACCTAGAGAAAGATTTATCCTTGAACATGCCCATTCTTATTTTTCTACTGAGTTCTCGAAAAAACTTACACGTTTCTCTTAACTGGTTGATTATTGTCTGAGGAACCTCCATATATGCGCGCGGGGAAATTTGAGGAGGGCTTTGGCCTCTCAAAATATATGCCAACTCACTCGAAGAAACGGATGCAATTTCCGCAAGAAGTTTTATGTCCTCGTGATCGAGGTTATGCTTGACCCATTCAGGCAAATGGTCTCCTATTGGTGATAGCATCCCTTGTAACAGCAGAAGTTCCCGAAGTATTAAGATCCTTTCAATGTTGAGGTGCAAAGCCTGAGCAATTTTATTTGTCATACTTTCTTGTTCTGCTTTTGAGTTTAGAGAAATGGAAATTGCTGCAATCATAGTTCTTTTTATCCAGTCCGTTGATTTGCCGACTTCTTTAGAGATATCCGCTATACTCTTATTGCATCTTTTTACGAGTTCCAGCGTCTGGATTGTGTGGGTTTCCTCCGAAGCGAATTTTTCTCCTCGAAGAGCTTCAATGTCTGGTAAGCAGGATAAGAATTCTGTTTTCGAATTATTCTCTTTGCGTTTATGATCCAGACAGCAAAGCGTTTTATTTTGAGGATCCACAGGGTAAGATCTAGATGAAGTTTGTTCTTTTACGCACGATGAGGACATTAAAGATCCCCCTGTGTTCAAAAACGGAACTAGTTCCATTTTTGAACGGTTGAGTATATTATTTACAGTACCGGGACTAATACCTAGAAGTTCGGCAATTTGTCGCTGTGATAGACCCTGAGATTCAAGATCTCTTATCTGCCGTTCTCGTTCTTGTCGGTTCCTATCTCTTAGAGGTTTTATTATTTTGCGGACGTACCTTGCGGTGCATGCGTAGCCTATCTGTTCAGCTATTTCGCTCGAATGTCTGATGCCGCTCTTCCAGGCTTCGATAATAACCATCTTTAGCTCATCACCACTAAGAGGTTTTGAGCTTTGGAGATTGAAGCGGGCTGCGGCAAGCCTCCAGTATTTTTTCGGAGTGTTACAAACTTTTACTTCCACATCAGTTTCGCCTATCTGTTTTTTGGCTTCTAGTCGATGTTTTCCATCCAAAAGCACACAGAGATCATTTTCTTTTACTACGCAAAGTGGAGGAAATTGTGTTCCTGTTTTCATTAATTCGGCAAAGTATTCAACCCTTTGGAAATCAATCTCAAACCTGGGATATATTTCCTGAAGAAAAACGATATCCTTAATCAGCATTTTTGCTTTCATGATATTCCCCCTCCAAGTAGTATACTTTATGTTTGGACAGAACCAGCTACGATTTAAGATGGAGACAACTTCTGATGATCTATGCCTGGTCTTCAGTCGAGATACTTTTTGAGCCGTTTTTTAGCCATTCCAGGATATCATCTCTGTAATAAAACACCTTACGTCCTCGCTTGATATATTTGGGCCCACGACCCTTTGAATTCAGGTTGGCTAACGTGCCTCTTGATATTACTCCCGGGAAAAATCTCTCAATTTCAGAACGCCCAATAAAAACTGGAAGTTTTGATTTTGCATCTTCAAAAACCATACTACACCTCCTGCCTAGGTATTTGATCAAGAGATCATCCATTAACCCCTATTAAGTAATATAGGAGGCAAGCAAAAATTGAGCTTGCTTGTGAAAAGAAGATCATAGAAAGAGGTAGAAACTCATACTCAGAAAAGAAAAAGTTTATTGTAGGAATACAACGTCAGGACTGGACAAAGGCAGTGGCCATGTTTACGTTCTCGAGAGCTACTGCACGTTCGTCCACAACCGTGCCGATTAGAGAGGCGTATGTAAAGTGGAAATGCCAGGATGGGTTCGATTCTTTGAAAGTTTTCTATTAGAGGTTTTTAACCATCATTCTGGGAGTGTAACACTGTAATTGATTTACCTTTTCTCATTCTCTTGTCTATAATACTGATAGCCTCTTTTTTGGCATCCGGTATGAGATGGCTGTAACGTTCTGTCATGGCAAGAGTTTTGTGCCCAAGTAGTTCTTTAATCGTCAATATTGGTGTTCCTTCTATAGCAAGCCAAGAGGCAAAAGTGTGACGAAGTGTATGAAACGTGACGCGTTGTCGTGTATCCGTGATTCCATCGTTAAATCCGAGTTGCTTGACAGCCCTGGAAAAGCTGTTCGAAATTTCGGTAATTTTCCCACCTTTTCGATTCTTAAAAACGAGTTCCTCAGGGTCTCCCTTTTGCATTTTGGCAAACATTGACTTGACTGTGTTTGTCATGTGTGTGATGCGAGATCGACCACTTTTTGGATCTGCAACGTAGATGATTCGATTCTTGAAATCAATATGTTGCCACTTCAAGTTGAAAATCTCCCCTGCTCTCATTCCTGTGTGCAAACTAAGGAGTGCCATGTTGTGAAGCTGTGGGCTTACTTTTTGCAAATGTTCAAGAAGGAGATCGGCTTCTTCATAAGATAGAAACCGAATTCGCTGATTGTTAAGCCGAGGAAGTTTTATTTTACTCACGGGATTTTCTCCTCGCCACAGTCCCCAT
>QMLL01000065.1 GCA_003646715.1 Deltaproteobacteria bacterium | reverse complement strand
GTTGAGGGAATCCAAGCTGCAGGCGGCTATCTCTTTCAGCTATTCCAGCAGGCGGTAACATCAAAGCCCGTAGAGGACATCAAAAATATGATTTTCTCGCCTCTGGAGGATCTCGAGAAAATACTAACTAGTATTCTGACGCCTCACAGCCCGAAAGAGCCAGAAAAAGCATACGAGGAAGCTCAAAACTTATTCATGCAAGGCAATCTGATACTTGCAGCTTATGCAGCAGCAAAGATTGGAATCGAGGCGGCAACTATCGGGCAAGTAGACGTAAACTTGGCTGCTTTTGATGACATTCCGCTGATCTCGACGTACAAGAGATTGATCGAGGACGTATCTTATGCAGAGTACGAGCCTTCTTTGCTTATTCCCCTGCGATATTACTACATGCAGCAACATACGCCAATGATTCCATCTGCTAGTGATCTTATTCGTTTTGTCGTAAGAGAGGTATTCCCACTAGATAAACTACCTCAAGCTCCTGAGGAATTCAAGAAATATATGCGGTATCAGGGCTATCGGGATGAGTGGTCTAATGCATATTGGGAAGCACACTGGGAACTGCCGCCACTAACTAGCTTGTATGAAGCATTCCATAGGGGAATTATATCAGAGAAAGAGCTTAGGAAATACATAGTATGGCATGACTACAAGCCAAGTGCGAGACCAGGTATTAGCAAATCTGATGTGGACATAATTCTGGAGCTTACATATCGCCTTCCGACACGGACAGAAGCAAGAATGATGTACGAAATGGGCCTTATCTCGGATCCAGAAATACAAGAAATAGTAAAAGCAGAAGGGATTCATCCAAAGTACCAGGACAAATTCTCGAAATTCATAAAGGAATTTGCTCTGCGAGATGATTTACGCAGAATAGAGCGAGAAGCGAGGTATCTCTTTGTGCAGGGAAAAATCGACGAGAGTAAATATCGAGAGTATCTAAAGGAAGCCAGGATCCCAAGCGATTACCATGATTTCTTTGTAAAGTTAGCTAATATGGAAAAGCTAAGAAAAGAGAAAGAGAGTGAGCAACAATTGCGGGAAATAACATACTCACAGTTCGCTTATGCTTTTCGCCAAAACATTCTAAGCGAGAGCGAATTCTTAAACAAGCTGAAGGAATTGGGATACACGGATCCCGCAGCTAAGCTCATACTCGACATAGAGAGAGCGAGAAAGTACGATTCACTAGTTGACAAATACATATCAAAATTAGAGGACCTTCTCGAAAGTGGCTGGATCGACGAGAACGACTTCCGCAGCAATCTTTCAACTCTTGGGATCCCAGATGAAGAGATTGATCTAAGGCTGCAGATAATTAGCCTAGAAAGAGTTCCAAAGAGAAAGAAGCTTACTCTCAGCCAGATTACAAAGGCTTACAAGGCGGGCATTATAGATCTCACGACAGCAATAAATAAATTGCGAGATTTGGGATATGCAGATGAAGACATAGCAATATTAATACAATTATATCTCGCAGTAGAGGCTGATTAGAATGAGCGAAGAAGAAAAGAAAAAGAAGATAATCAAGATAAAAAATCTAGCCCAAGACATAGCTATTCGTATCAAAAAAATACGAAAAAAAGAGAAATAGTTAATGTCCCCGTGGGGACAATAATTCTATGTTTTCAAGCATTTCTTCTAACTCTTTTTTTGCGAGGAAAATAGACTGCGACATTATGAGTGGAGATTTCTTACTTAGTGCTGCTTTGAGAATTTCTATTGATTTCTCTAGTTTTGTAGTAATATATGCTATTATATTATTGTTTATTTGCACATTGTTATGCTGCGTCAGGTTTATGTTGATTTCTCCAATCTCGACTTTATTTCCCGAATTAATGACAATGCTGTTTCCTTGCCCTCTAAGCAGGCTACGAAAAAACTCCCTGACTAATACACTAACAGGGATCCCCGCCTTCTCGCAGAACTGCTTGATTTTTTCTCTTTCTTCTTCGTCTTTTAAGTAAATCACAAGCTGAGTGTAGCCTTTTGGCAAATAAAACACCCCCTAGTGTGTACTAACTTTGTAATACCGATATGTCTTCTCTGCTAGATCATACTGCGTGAAGAAAACAAATCTACTGCTATGATGCAGTCTGTCCGCAAGAAAAGCGTAAAGGATCCCTGGCCCTGCGAGTACTATGGTTATAACGTCTTTTGGCTTTGTATTTTGATCTATCGCACTTATGACTTGATCTACTAACATTTCAATGTCTTTTTTAGCTAACGAGAACTTTTGATTGATATACTTAAAGAGAACCTTGTGATCCTTGAAAAATTCTTTTGCATCACTAAATATACTTTCTCTGTTTGCAATAACTACTAACCACTTATTCTTTGCAGTAATGCGCTTAAATAAATACTTTAATGCTATCTTCACTCCTTCATATATTACTTCAGATGCTATCTTTATCACCCCTCTCTCTCTTTTTCTAAAGATTCTAAAGATAGAAAAGATACTAGTACTATTATAGTACTAGTACTCATAATAAAAAATTTTTGTAAAGAGAAAGAGCTATTTCTTGACTTTCTTCTTCTTTACTTTTATCTTTATGATTTTGTATTTCTTTTCTTTCAGGTTCACTTTTATATATCTGTAGCCTCTGAAGAAAGGCCCTTTGTACTTTATGCGTTTCTCTTTTGGAATAACTACAAGAGGCCCTGCTAGGCTTAGCTCTTGAATTTCTATGCCAGACTTCCTGGCTTCCTCGAGAATTTGCTCTTTCTGCTCTTCTGAACAATATGCTACGAGATACCCGCCGCCGACCTGACGTTTTCCGCAGCCTCTTTCTGGTTCCGCTGCAGCCTTTTTCGGATCCACTTTTTCGACTTTTGCCCCGACTTTTTCTGCGACTTTTGCTATTTCTTCTGCGTCCCCGATTATTTCCACGCTTTGCGGGATAAAGAATCCAAAGATTTCACGAGTTTTCCAATGAACAAGCCAAACTTTGTTGTATAGCGTTTTGAAGAAACGAGGGTATCCAGGGATCCTTTTGCTTACTCCTAAGCGCTTTGCTTCGTTAATAAAATGAGAAGGAGTTGGATAATATCGGGCGCCTACGCCCATTAAAATGTCAAAGCTTGGCTTTTGCTTTTCTTCTTGCATTGTGTTATCACCGTCATGGCTTTCCCAAATAATTTTTTAGAGATTCTAAAAAGCAGTACGTTAAGCTTTCTTGTTATCCGCCATTGCGGGAAAATGTTAATTATGCGATACAAGAGATAGAAGCAGGGATGCAGGAAAATTATCGAAAATCGCTCATACTTGTTGTAGATCGACATTAGCTTAACTCTGCGGATCCCGGGCGGGAAAAAAGAATAGAGATGATAGAGAATGCACTCATTCCTTGATCCCGAGGACTTCATTTAAGATCTCTCCTATTATCTTTCTTCTTCTATCTGGGTCAATGTTATACTCTTCCGCTAGAAAGTGTGTCTCTATCGCATACGGAATTGCTAGAATAACGATAAATAAGCGGTCTCTCTTGAGAGTTTCTGCGAATTCATCTATTTTCTTTTTGTACTCTTCTATAACCTTGCGCGCCTTTCTTCTAAATTCCTCTTCTTTACTCACTCTTTTTCAGCCTCCTCTAATTGATCAAGATTTAGGTATCTGTAAAAGAATGGATCTCGAGATAATTGCTTTAAGACAGTTATGACGGCGTCCCGAATGAAGTCCTGCCTGCTGCTGTAGATGCCTGCTTTGATAAAGTTATCGATTATTTTTACGATCTTTTCTGGCAGTACTATAAGCAACTTTTTCTTCATTCTAGATCCTCTCCTAGTTTTTCTTTCATTTTCTCTAATTTATCTTCGATGTCGTGAAGCGTGACAACGATTGGGCCAATTTGATCATGTATCTCTTTTTTCTCTACTACTAGTGGCCAGGCGTCTTCTAAATCATTTATTGCATCCTTGATGGCAAGGAGTGCATGATTTATTTTGTTGTATGCAGTAATTGTCTTCGTCGGAATTCTCTTTACTTCCTCTTCCTCTTCTTCCTCTACGACTTCAACTTCTTCGACTTCCTCTGGAACTTCTATTTCGCTCGCTGGTATTAGTTTCTGCTCCGTCCCCGCGGGGACAGTTTCGGCTTCTGGAGTTATTTTCTCTTCCTCTTCTTCCAGAACTTCTTCTATTTCTGGCTCTGACATTTTTATTTTCTTAAGAGAGTCAATTGTAGCCCGTATTGCTTTTGTGGGTTCGAAATCCTCGAGATACCATAGAAACTTTTTCATAAAAGTCTCTTCTCCTACCTCCTCTATAATGCTATGTAATTCGTCTGCTAATCTTATTGGAAAAGTACCATCTTTGAAGTACTCTTGCAGATGTTCAGGAAATTCAGCTATCCAAAGTAGCCTGTATATTCTATTTCTCGGGACCTTTAGAATTTTTGAGATCTCGGTTTTCTTGTAGCCAGAGTTTATTAATTCTTGAATAACATTTAGCGTATAGTCTAAGCTCCATTCCTCTCGAGTCTTCTCTAGCTCAATTGATATTAACAAAGCCTCTCGCTCGTCTTTAATATCAAAGATTCTTGCAGGAATTAACTCTATGCCTTGAGAGAGAGCTATTTGTAGACGTCCGTGTCCGTCTATTAGAATGAATCTCGTTTGGGATCCCTGTTTGAGGCGCCCTACAACTATAGGAACTATCACGCCTCTTGATTCTACACTCTCTTCTAAATATTCACGGGCGATTTTCCTCGCCCAAGAAGGCACTTCTACAGCCCGTGGATCTATCTCCACGAGCTGGCTTGAGACTTTATACTTTTTGCTTGGCATACGGAACACCTCACTATTATATATAATAAAGTAGTATAAAAATATATCGAAACTTTATACTCAGAATAGCTTTTTCTTAATGTGTAAAAAAGGGCAGAAGGCAAATTCTTTTATGCATACGTAATTACTTATTTTTCGAAGAAGGTGATGTTTTATGTCCGATGCTATGAAGAAATTATCAGAAAATATGCCCACTATAGAGCAGAGTAAAGTCCCTGCTCTTAAGACGAAAGATATTGACGCTAGAAACTTTCTTCTCTCGCTAATTAAAAGCTACAGGCAGACAATAAACGCAGTTATGGTCCATCTCCAAGAAATCTACAATATACTCTTGATACAGCGTGATTTTCTCGATAAGCTAAAATCTGCAATTCTAGACTTGACGGAGGAATTAGCGTGAGTGAATCAGAGAAAAACCTAACTATACTTATAGAAATTACGGAGGATAAGCTAAACTTGTACGGTAATGGTGGCGTGCTAAATCACAGCTGGAAGATTTCAGGATGCAGATTTGAGCTCTACTATTGTCTTCTAGTCGAACTTTACTATTTGATTACTAGGTTTTTTGTTCATTTCAAAGGATATTGCTCAAATAAGTTGAGTGAGGGAGAGTAAAATGAGTGAGAGCGAAAAAGTCCAGATGGTCGATATTGATAAAATTCTCGTGCCAGAGGAAAGAGTAACATCTATCGTTCCAAGCGACACGATGCAAGAGCTAGAACAAAGCATAAAAGAAAGAGGCATAAGGCAGCCTCTCTATATAATGGAAAT
Source organism: Deltaproteobacteria bacterium (assembly GCA_003646715.1). Lineage (GTDB taxonomy): Bacteria > Desulfobacterota > Syntrophobacteria > B119-G9 > B119-G9 > B119-G9. Next base: position 2,160 of record QMLL01000065.1, on the reverse strand, counting down.
TAACGGAAAACTGATTCTTGTAGATGGTTTACATCGATTGGTGGTAGCGAAGAAGCTTGGCATTAAGCAAGTACCAGCAATAATACGTAAAGGGACAGAAAAAGACTTGCTGATAGAAAATCTTATCTTAAATCGCCAAAGAGGGATCTCGGATCCAATCGGAGAAGCTCAAGTTTTGCAGACACTTGTTCAAGAGCACAAGATGCCATTAAGCCAGGCAGCAAAAGCATGTAACATCAGCGAGAGCACTGCCCGGAAATACTTGCAAATCTTGAAGCTCCCTCAAGAAATTCTCGATATGGTCCGTAGAAAAGAGATCGGTCTCGGCTGTGCGTATTGGATTTCAAAGCTCGAAGATCGAGAACAGCAATATAGTGTAGCTCGGGATGCTTCTGTCTATGAGTACACGGAAGAAATGTGTCGTGCCAGGGTTTTACAACTCTTAAGACCGAATGTAGAACCTGAACAGACGGGCTATACATTCACTCCGCAGGGTGCGCCGCAAAAAGTACTTCCCCGATGCTTTTTGTGCGGGGAAGAGATTGAGGAAGATCCTGTCTACGTTTGGTTGCATAAGTCATGTCTCAGTATACTACAGGATGCTATTAACGTGGGTTGGGAGGGGGGTATTGGGGGTAGTCAAGAAATTCAATCTCAGCCTATTTCACAATCTACGCCTACCAGACAAGAGATTACTACACCACCTACCCCACAACAGATACCCCAGCAGACCCCCACAAGTGAATGGGTATGGCTCGATGAGTGTCATTTGGTAAATCTCAGGACGCGCGAGATCCGCAAGGTATGCTAGAATCTCCTGGGAGATCCGTACCACACTTAAAATAAAACCCGCCCCCCCGCGTGCATTAATTTATGTGTGGGATGGGGGTTTTGGGGGGATCCCTAATTATTTCATGTCGGGCTTGAAAAGTTGGGGGGTTGCGGGGTTTTTTTGTTCTCTTTCTACTTTTTTTCAGATCTTTTTCTGCAAAAGAAAGAGCTTTTTCTAATCGAAAAAATCGTAATTTTTACGTCTTAAAATAGCAAAAAAAAGCAAAAAAAAGGCCAAAAAAAAGTACGAAAAAGGGAATTTTTATTAGACTAGTTCGATTTGATACTCTCTCGCAAAGTCTTCTCCATATACGCATATCTTGATATTACGGGCGTAGAGCCAGCCCTTCCGGGCTAATGCCGCGAGTGTCTGCATTGCTTTATAACTTACTACGCTGAATGTCTTGTCAACTTCTAGTCCGTCCTCGCGGATTACATGAAGTACCATAGCCGTTACTGTTTTTATTTTGCCACTTTTAGGATCCCGGATCTTCCTTTTCTCATACCACATATCGTCGAACATCAGGATCTTACATTGGCCTGGATTTATTTTGACGAAGTTAGGCGGGGGTAGTTCGGGGGTAGTCATGTAATCACCCTAAATATAGTGCTTTTCTTTTAGCAAGGGAACGAGCCATTCAGGCTGATAAATATCTACTTCTATGCCAAGTTGATCGCATGTTTGCATAACCCAGGGATCTGGAATTGGAATCACAAGACGCAGGTGTAGCGGTCTGCCAAGGTACGGTCTTAGCTCTGGTGTCTGTGGCACGAGATTTTTGTATTCTAGCAGATAGCCAGGCCCTACTTTTATGTTATGTACTTTCGCCTCAATCAAGTAGATTGCAGTTTCTGTTACTACGACGGCGTCAGCGTATCTCTGCCATACCCGAAAATAGCCCTGCGGAATATTCGGATAAGCTTTTTTGACCCAAGATGGTGGAGCTCCTAAACGCAGATTGAAGTATGCTTTTACTCTATTCGGGAATTTATTTACCACGTAGTCCACTACGTACTCTCGCTCAACTCTACGGAACTTTCTTCTGGGGCGCCTGACGGACAAGATTATTACCTCCTAATATTTTTTCTGCAGAAATCGCATTTAGATAGAGATCTACGGCTTCTCGTACGAGAAAAGCTATCTTCACGTTCCTTATTTTTGCTAATTCTCTCAATCTCTGATATTGTTTTTCTTTTAAGAAAATTGGAATTGTCGGCATAAGATCACCGAATTATACTTACTTACTTGATAGTATATATTTGTTTACAAATGAAATTTATATTTGCATGACTATCTACAGGTGAAAAATCATGGTAAAAGTAAAGAGC
>QMLL01000064.1 GCA_003646715.1 Deltaproteobacteria bacterium | reverse complement strand
TAAGTGCACAGAAAATTCATCCCAACGACAAACAGCGCATCGTAAGAGCTCTGGAAGTCTACTATTTGACTGGGGAGCCAATCTCAAAACTCCAGGAGCAACACCGCTTTGAAACAAGGCAATACGAAACCCTCAAAATCGCTCTTTATAGACCTCGAGAAGAACTTTACGACAGAATAAACAGAAGAGTACTTCAGATGATTGACCAGGGGCTCCTGGAAGAAGTGAAGTCGCTACTATTAGAAGGTTACAGCCCCGAACTTAATTCCATGACTTCCATAGGTTACCAGCATATAGCCAGATATTTAAAAGGAGAAATATCTTTGGAAAGGGCTATTGAACTTTTACAGAGAGACACAAGAAGGTATGCTAAAAGGCAAATAACGTGGTTTAAAGGGGACAAGGAATACATCTGGTTAAGACCCGACGAGTACGATGAAATTGAGCGCCAGATTGATGCATTTTACAAAAGAAGGTCTATTCAGGAGTGATAATCAAAAACAAGAAGTTCTTGGCCTTCCATTCCCTGAGAAAGCTTGATTCCGAAATCTTCATGGAAGGCTTTTCACCATGGGCGTAGAGAGCCTCTTTCTCGTCATCGTATCCGTAAATAACAAGAAAACGCTCCTTCCCAAAAACCGGCAACAGCGTATCCTTTACCATCACTATCACAGGTATATCGTTTGCTATTGAATCCTTAATAGCCATAATGGTGCCGCAACACGGAATCGTTTTAAAACCTCTCTTCTTGGCATATCGAGCAAGATCAGAGAGCATAATTTTTTCATTTTCGTCTTGCTTAATTTCTTTCGCAATATCTTCGAGTGAAACTTCATATCCATAGTAGCGCAAAACCATGGCAAGAGCAGCAGGTCCCATCATATCTTCACTATCCGCCTTAACGTATGGAACCTCTTTAGAACACTTTGCTTTCTTGGGAATTGCCGAAACAGACTCCTCTTCAACCTTTAACTCTCCATCTGAGAAAGGCCAAACGTGGACACAACCACACAAACTGACTGATAAAAGTACAAATACCAGTCCTTTTGCAACCATAGTTTGAATAGTTCTATACATAAACTACCTCAACAAACCCGTTTAACTACCAGGAGATTTTTAATTAATATCTCCATTTCCCATGCACGTAAGGGAATATTTCGGTCACTAGTTTTGAATCGTTCAGCCTGAACGGACCACTTTTAGCCTTTTCTGCGGTATCAGCAACAGAGATATATTCATCTTCAGAATACTTGAGGACGGCTACGTAGGGAGTAGTTTTGCTTTCGGTGCGCTTAAGTCTCAAAGAAGTTTTATTGCTTATAACTTTATATTTTGCAATGTATCTCCCATTTTCCTTGGTGACGGTTATGTACCGTTTTCCGAGGCGGCAATGTTTGCATAATTTTTTAAACCACCTATCTTTAAACTGCTCAAAACTCCTCTGGATTTCCGGTGGAACATCACCCCCCCGGGCCATATAAGGAGTAGACAGTAGACATAATACAATAAAAAAAGGGAGAACCGGAAATAAGAAGTCCCACCTAAAAATTTTCCGGTCTCCCAATAGTTTATTCATAGTAGTCAGCTATTAAGCCTTATTTTACTACCTTGATTTCGACTCTTCTGTTGATGGCCCTGCCTTCTTCAGTGCTGTTGTCGGCCTTGGGCCTGGTTTCGCCGTAACCAACTGTCTTCATCCTGTCGGGTGAAATCCCTTTCTTGACAAAATAGTCATATACGGCCTTGGCTCTCTTTTCGGAGAGTTTCTGGTTATATGCTTCACTACCGATAGAATCGGTGTGACCTTCAATTACTATCTTGATGTCAGGGTGTTTCTTAAGAATTTCAACACCGGAATCAAGAATGGCCTGTGCTTCGGGCTTGATGTCATATTTATTAAAATCAAAGTTGATTCCTCTAAGAATTATAACTTCTCGTTGCACGGGTTTGAAAGCATAGAACACGTCTTTAACAAAGTTCTTCAGAAGTTCGGGGTTCTGCATGTCAGCAGCTGTCACATATACACAGTTGTTCAACTGAGCAATTTGCTGCAAGACCTTTTCGCCTTCAGCTTTTGTAGCAAGTGAAATTACATGAAAGCAAAGGCGATTACCATACTTTTCTTTCATCGCCGTAGCTTCTGCTACCGGGTCTCCACCACGGTTAGCCTCACCATCAGAGAGCATAATTACAGCAATATCGCCGCTCAGTCTCTGGATGGTCTCATCAAGTTTCTGCATTCCGGGTGCCATCGGAGTATAACGTCCAAAAATCGGGAATTTGGTCGGAATCTTTTCCAGAACTGACTGGAAAGTTTCCCTGTTATATACCGTAGGATCAAGTAAAACTTCATCCGGTGCAAAAAGCTGTACTGAACCCATATAGTTCAATTCCGGAATTTCTTTGTTCATTCTCAACAGAATGTCCTTAGCAACTACTATCTTTGATTTTCCCAGTGGCTTATATGTTTTCTGCATGGATCCTGACTGATCCAGGAATAAAACAAAGCTTGAAATTTTGGGATACATAACTACATTGTCAGCAGCCTGCGCTAGAGCAGGGACCAGCAGGCCCACAACTGCCGCAAAGATAATTAACTGTTTAATCCATCTGTTCCTCATCATAAATACCTCCTTCTTACCACCAAAGTTCGTGATCTTTCTCTTGAAACACGAATAAAATTAATAATTCAGTGAGACTCTCGCACCTCTTATAACATAGACACACTGTATAAAAAAGGAGAAAATAGGGTTGTGAAAATTTTACCAAAGTAGTTGCCCTTACTATTCAGGAATGACTATTAATGAGGTGCCCCATAAAATCCTTGCTAGCAGCAGATAAATTGATTAGATTAATAGCCGAAATTTTATCCCCCAAACCCCATGCTTAACGAGGTTAAAGTGTCTTTTAACAGGAAAGATTTGCTGGGTTTAGAAAATCTTGAGCCAACCGAAATCGAAACCATCCTCGATTTGGCAGAATCATTTAAAGAAATCAATCTACGTCCGATAAAAAAGGTTCCAACACTCAGAGGAAAAACAATTATAAATCTGTTTTACGAACCAAGCACGAGGACTAAAATGTCCTTCGATATTGCGGCCAAGAGACTAAGTGCTGACACGTTCAGTATATCCAAAGCAACCAGCTCCATGGTTAAGGGTGAAACTCTTCTTGATACCGTTAGAAATCTGGATGCCATGAATCCTGACGCAATAGTAATAAGACATTCTGCCGCTGGAGCACCTCACTGGCTCGCAAGCAGACTGGACATCTCTATAATAAACGCGGGAGACGGAATGCACGAACATCCGACCCAGGCACTGCTGGACATGCTCACGATGAGGCAACACAAGGGAAAATTGGAAGGACTAACTGTTGCAATCATCGGCGATATCTCTCATAGCAGGGTTGCCCGTTCTAATATTTGGGGACTGAGCAAAATGAAAGCCAAAGTAATTGTGTGCGGTCCCCCCACGATGATTCCTAAAGACATAAACAAAATGCCCACTGAAGTAACCTACAACGTGGATGAAGTAATTGAAGAAGCTGATGTCATAATGATATTGAGAATCCAGCAAGAACGGCAAAAAGAGGTGTTGTTGCCTTCTCTCAGAGAATATTCAAAGCTGTATGGCATCAATAGTGATAGGTTGAAAAAAGCAAAATCCGATGTCCTTATCATGCATCCCGGGCCAATTAATCGAGGGGTTGAAATCAGTGCTGAGGTCGCAGATGGCCCTTACTCAGTTATTCTCGAACAGGTAAGTAACGGTGTGGCTATAAGGATGGCCATTTTATACCTCACCGTGGGGACAACTGCCCGGCAAGAACCGTGAAAGCAGGCGGCACAATAAATTGTGAAGGCTATCTGCAGTCATGACACGAATTCGTGAAAACCAGAAAACAGAGGGAGTTAAGTGAACCTGATAATCAAAAAGGGGCGAGTTATTGACCCTGGAAGCGACGTCGATGACATACTAGATGTGATCATAACCGACGGAAACATCGCTGCCATCGGGTATAACATATCTTCTGAATTTAATGCCAACAAATATGAAGTTATCGATGCAACTGGCAAATGGGTTGTTCCAGGTCTCATTGACATCCACGTTCACCTCCGGGAACCGGGACAAGAATATAAAGAAACGATTTCAAGCGGGAGTAAGGCAGCAGTTGCTGGCGGATTTACCTCAATCGCCTGCATGCCCAACACCGATCCCGTGAACGACCGTGCTGCAGTTACGGAATTTATACTCGATAAAGCCAGAGAATGCGGAATCTGCAATGTATACCCTGTTGGAGCTGTTTCCAAAGGACTGGAAGGAAAAACCCTGGCTGAGGTAGGAGAGCTGTTCGAAGCAGGAGTAGTCGGAGTAACTGACGACGGTTTTCCAGTCAGAACAAGTCAACTTATGAGAAGAATCCTTGAATACTCAAAAATTTTTGGTTTTCCCGTAATCTCTCATGCAGAAGACCTTTCGCTATCGGCAGGGGGAGTCATGAACGAGGGGGCTGTCTCCACGAAGCTAGGCTTGAAAGGCATCCCAAAAGCAGCAGAAGAGATTGCCGTATTTAGAGACATTGCTCTAGCAGAACTGACCGGAGGCAAACTTCATATTGCTCACGTAAGCACTGCTGGTTCCGTAGAGTTAATCAGGCGGGCAAAAGAAAGAGGTATACCGGTTACCGCCGAAACTGCACCACATTACTTCACCCTAACTGACGATGCTCTATCTTCATATGATACCAACTTCAAAATGAATCCTCCATTGAGAGAAAAGAAAGATGTTGAAGCCATAAAGGAAGGGCTAGCAGACGGGACGATAGATGCAATAGCCACAGATCATGCACCTCATAATATTATCGATAAAGATGTTGAATTTGAATATGCCGCTAACGGAATCATAGGGCTTGAATCCGCCCTGCCCATCAGCCTGAGGCTTGTTTGGGATGGGACATTGAGCCCTTTTGAATTCATCAAGAAGCTAACCAGTAACCCTGCGAAAATACTTGGTATTTCTGGTGGTACAATTGGGGTAAACAAATCTGCAGATATTACTGTAATCGATCCCGATGCTGAGTATACCATAGATACAGAATCTTTCTATTCAAAGTCCCGAAACTGCCCGTTTCATGGGTGGAAGGTAAAAGGAAAAGTCTGGATAACCATCAAGGAAGGGCAAATATTCTACAGAAACGGAACCGTTTTGAGCTCCAGGTAACCTCGAAAGATTTCAACACCAAGCCATCTAAATTTGCTTAGCTAGGTCAAAAATATTAATATGTAATTAAAATAGTCTCAACTGCAGAGGTGTCCCGGAGATGGAAAAGGTACTGGTAGTCGATGACGAATTGAGCATGAGAGAATTCCTGGAAATCATGCTCCTCAATGAAGGATACAGTGTAGTCACGGCTGAAAACGGCGGCGAAGCCCTGAAGATTCTTGAAAAAGAACCTGTTGACCTGATCATTACTGACATACGGATGAACGGTATTGACGGGCTCCAAGTTCTAAAAAAATCCAAAGAAATCAATCCCAATACGATAGTGATAATGATTTCTGCATACGCCAGCGCGGAAACTGCGGTGCAGGCAATGAAAGAAGGCGCCTATGATTACCTACCAAAACCTTTCAAGCTGAAAGAGATAAAAAAGGTAATCCGAGAGGCGTTAAACAGTCGTAAGCCTTCTGCCGAGGAAAGGTCTTCCAGGGACATCCTGCACTTCGGTCTATTGGTGGGAGAAAGCCCCCAGATGCACAAAGTTTATGATCTGATAAGACGAGTCGCCTCAACTCCCAGCAACATCCTACTAACTGGTGAAAGCGGTACCGGCAAAGAACTCATAGCGCGCGCTATCCATCAGGAAAGTGATCGAAAAGATGGACCATTTGTTGCTGTAAACTGTGGTGGTATGCCGGAAAATCTGATGGAAAGCGAACTTTTTGGGTACAAGAAAGGTGCTTTCACCGGCGCCACGTCCACAAAACCAGGACTGGTTGAAGCCGCCAAGGGGGGAACACTTTTTTTAGATGAAATCGGTGAGTTGAGCACTCCTTTGCAGGTAAAACTCCTACGACTCATCCAGGAAAAAACCTATAAAATGGTAGGCGGTACGGAAGACATCAAGGCTGATGTTCGCTTTATTTCAGCTACCAATCAGGATCTTGAACAGAAAATCATCAAGGGCTCCTTCAGGGAAGACCTGTATTACAGGCTGAATGTCATACATATCAGAATTCCTCCTTTAAGAGAACGAACCGGTGATATACCGCTACTTGCACAATACTTCCTGGAAAAATATTCCCGCCAGTTCGGGAAAGAAATTAGGAAAATATCCACGTACGCCCTGGATATTCTGAAGGGCTATAATTTCCCAGGAAACGTAAGAGAACTGGAAAATATTATAGAAAGAAGTGTCGCATTGGAAAGCTCCAACATCGTACTCCCAGATAGCCTAACTCTTTCAGCTTACAAGAAAAGTAAAACAACTGAATTAATTGATCCCGGCCAAATAGTTTTGCCACGAGAAGGACTTAATCTTGACGATTTTCTGGCCGGCATTGAAAAAGAGCTGCTGGCTCAAGCACTTAGTATATCTCAGGGAACAAAACAAAAAGCGGCAGAATTGCTTGGTATAAGCCTCAGGTCTCTCAGGTACAGGTTGGCCAAGTACGGCCTAAGTTCTGAGGATGATTAATCGAATTTGCTCTTTTCTTCTTCTATCACCTTGGCGATTTTTTCAGTGAGCACATCAATATCTTCCTGACTAACTTTTACACCTAACAATTCGAGAGATTTAAGAGAACCAATGTCTACATTATCGTCTGGTTCTCTGTAACCAACACCCAGACGTTTGGTGAAATGGTTGGCAACGTCAATAATACAGATATATTTAACCTGAAAAGGATCCATCATTGACGGATCAATCTCGTTAATACTGTGGTGATAATAAATAGCTTTCCCCAGTTCCACTGGAAAGTTCCACTTTTGAATAAGGTAAGAGCCAACATCACTGTGGGCAAAGCCCAGCTTTTCCTGTTCGACATCAAAGTATGTTCCATTACCGTTATACACTTCTTCGGCAATGTCTCTGTAGTCATCAGGCTTGGATAAATTGATTATAGTCTTACCGATATCATGCAGCAATCCTCCCACCAGGGCTTCATCGGATTTGACTGCTTTGAACTCTGTCGCCAGCACTGCCGCGGCAATGGCCGTTCCCACTGAATGTTCCCATAATAGCTTCTCCACAAGACCAAACTTAGCATAGAACTGACGTGTGGACGCTGCTATAACAAGGTTGGCAAGGGCTTTGTATCCCAGAACATTTATAGCAGCTTTCAGAGTTTTAACTTTGTGCACCCGGACATAATAAGCGGAATTAGCCATTCCAATTATTCTGGAAACCATGTTGCTATCGCCTATAATCGCTTCCTCCAACTGACTTACGGTACTGTTAGGATCATTCACCAGTTTCAGCACTTTGCTGGCTACTATCGGAACAGGCGGCAACTCACAGGTTTCCTCGATCATTTCAATAATTTTTTCGTTATCCATAATAAGACCCCTAAGAAGTCACGCGCTAAGAAATTCTAAACGACAACCAATTACCTTCCGCAAACGTACTTATTAGCCTTGATCTTGTTTCATTTTACTACACAGATTTTGGGGACGCAAATTCTTCTGTTTCCTTAAAAGCAAAAATTACCTCCCGGTCATAAACAAAAAGCCGAGCAATCTGCCTCAAAAAACCAACGTGCAGCAACTATACTAACCAGCATTGCTGGACTCAATGTGGCCAGCAACAACGAACAATGAAAGCTCCTGGTTCAAGATAGGCTTTGCAGAATAGGAGACTTTCATATAAAAATATATTTTGCT
>QMLL01000063.1 GCA_003646715.1 Deltaproteobacteria bacterium | reverse complement strand
GACGGAAACGTAGAACCTCTGAACTTATTAACCTGTTCCATGCACTGATCGGCAACACACCCTATGAAAACTTCTTCCTCGTTTGCTACAACTCCTAGCACAGTGGGGTCGTATTTGTGAGGGATAAATTTTGTAACTAGGTATGGAGGCTTCCAGTCTCCGAGTTTATCTATCAATTCATCCTCGGAACGTGCCATGAAACTGAAGGCTCCAGCTGCACTGTACTCAAGACTGACAAATATGCCGTCTTCCCACTCTTTCCAGAGACGCCTCGTGGTTTCCAGCAAATTTTCCCTGGACTCACAAAAATGAAAAGGTGGAAGCGGTATGATGCCCTGTAATTTCCTGTACATAAAAAGTTTGCTATTCCAGAGATTGGAAAGTTTCGGGTCGGGGCCTATAACCGTCAGATTGGGAAGATCTGCACTTACGATCTCCGGAAATGTCTGGAACATATGAACAAAGAGTTCACCCTGGTTTGAAACAAGTTTGTTGAATAGATCACGGATCAAAGGATGAGCTGTCACAAATCTTACAAATTGTTTCCCCGGGATTCTGGCATGCACAAGTTTACCTGCCTTCTTAGAAAGCTCCGCAGCAACGGGGTTTACAACTATAAGGTTGTCCTGATAGTATCGTTCCCACACGTCAGGAACGATAGAAATGAACTCCACAGGCTGCTTTTTTAATTCCTGTAACGTAAATCTAAGGTATTCGTTAAGGCAACAGCCTTTAATTTCACCGATGTATAAGAAATAATAAGTATCTTTTTTTAGTTTCACATTGTTGAAAATCACGTCTTCCATGCAGAATCCTTTACGGTTCTCTCAGCGGTGATTGTCTTTCAAAAAAAGAACAGGTAAATAGTATATCAATGAACCGAATGTCAAACATAATAAATTACTTGTGCAGATTTTTTTTGCTTAAAATCTGAAATTGACCCTTACAAATACTTTTCTACACAAAATTCTTAAAGAAATTCAGGTGCTGAGATCGTCCAAATTCCTTGAATATACTAGGATATATAGATGCTTTTTGCCTTGACAATGAATTAGATCTCATTTAATCTAGGTGCCATTATGTGAAATATTTTTTTTGCTTAAGCAAAAACGCCAAGCCATACCTAGCGACAGTTTTCTATACCTGGTCTTATCTCCAAACCGAGTTGATGATTGGCTTGGACATAGCGGGAATTAATTCGCTTCGACCCTCGTTGATATAAATCGAGCTGTTATTGAAAAGTATCACAAGGAACCCGAATGTATTACATTTAGCCACGTTACTCATGGAAATAACCCCCAAGACTGCTGTGGGTTCAAATAGAAAAAAGGGAGGAGGTGGGAAGCTTCGCCGTTTATTAATGTTATAGTTGAAACTGTATTGTTAACGTTACAAAATTAATTAAATGTGGAGGAGAAAGTATGGCTAAGTATGATCCTACTAAAATGGAAGATTGGCAAATTGCAGAAGAGGCAGAAAAAAATATGCCCACCCCTTGGGAATGGCAGGAGAGACTCGGACTGGAAAAAGATGAAATTATTCCTATGGGTAGACTCTGCAAGCTTGATTTCATGAAAATTATTGAGCGCCTTAAAGACAAACCGGATGGAAAGTATATTGAAGTTACGGCAATCACTCCCACACCTCTTGGTGAAGGAAAAACCACCACATCTATGGGACTAATTGAAGGTCTTGGTAAGCGAGGTAAAAATGTGGGTGGATGCATCAGACAGCCATCGGGCGGTCCTACGATGAATATCAAAGGGACGGCCGCTGGTGGAGGCATTTCGCTTTTGATACCCATGACCGAGTTTTCCATGGGGCTCACGGGCGACATCAACGACATTATGAACGCCCACAATCTGGCGATGGTAGCACTGACTGCCAGAATGCAGCATGAGCGTAACTATGATGACGAGCAACTGGAAAGACTGACCAAGATGCGTCGGTTGAACATTGACCCAACCCGTGTAGAAATGGGCTGGATCATCGACTTCTGCGCTCAGGCTCTCAGAAATATCGTAATCGGACTCGGTGGTAGGTACGACGGTTTCACAATGCAATCCAAGTTCGGAATCGCTGTTTCATCCGAGTTGATGGCTATTCTTTCTATCGTCAGGGATCTACCTGACTTGAAAGAGAGGCTTAATAATATCACAGTGGCTTTCGACAAAAAAGGAAATCCTGTTACAACACGAGACCTGGAAGTTGGAAATGCCATGACGGCTTGGATGAGAAACACCATTAACCCGACACTATGTTGTACAGTAGAATACCAGCCGTGTATGGTTCACGCGGGACCATTCGCAAACATAGCCGTTGGTCAGTCCTCCATCATCGGTGACCGAATTGGTCTTAAACTCTTCGATTATCACATAACGGAAAGTGGGTTCGGTGCAGACATCGGCTTTGAGAAATTCTGGAACGTAAAATGCCGTTTCAGCGGTCTGAAACCTCATGTATCAGTATTGACAACAACAATTAGGGCTCTCAAAATGCACGGCGGTGGGCCAAAAGTCGTAGCAGGGCTACCTTTACCAGAAGAATACAGCAAAGAAAATCTGGAGTTGTTGGAAAAAGGTCTACCTAACATGATCCACCATATCAATATTATCAGGAAAGCTGGAATCAACCCGGTTGTTTGTGTCAATAGGTTCCATACAGACACCGACGCCGAAGTTGCACTGGTAAAGAAAGCAGCTGAGGAAGCTGGAGCAAGAGCTGCTGAATCCAATCATTGGCGCTATGGCGGAGAAGGAGCTCTTGAACTAGCTGATGCGGTCATGGAAGCCTGCGAAGAAGAAAATGAATTCAAGTTTCTCTATCCTCTGGAAATAAAGTTGAGGGAAAGAGTTGAACTCATTGCTAAAGAAGTTTATGGAGCAGACGGGGTAACCTGGACACCTGAAGCTGAAGCCAAGGCAAAGATGCTCGAGTCCGATCCTAAGTACGATGATTTTGCCACAATGATGGTAAAGACGCATTTGAGTCTCACGCACGATCCGGCACTAAAAGGTGTACCAAAAGGCTGGAGTCTGCCAATCAGGGACGTTTTGATCTTCTCTGGCGCCAAGTTCCTGTGTCCATGCGCAGGCACCATCAGCTTGATGCCAGGTACCTGCTCCAACCCGGCTTTCCGTCGTGTTGACGTAGACGTTAAGACCGGAAAAGTTATCGGCCTGTTCTAACAAATAGGCAGAAGAGACACACAATTGGTAAAATATTGAAACCTGCAAAGGCGGGACAGCCCAGTCCCGCCTATAGGAAAAAAGGTGTTTACCTATAGGCAGGGCTGAGGCTCTGCCTTGCTTTTTTGAAAGGAGGACGAAATGGCTGCTAAGTTAATCAAGGGAGCCGAAGTGGCCAAGGAGATTCGAGCTGAGCTTAAAGAAGAAGTAGCCAGACTGAAGGAAAAATACAACGTTGAGCCAGGTTTGGTGACAATCCTTGTAGGTGAAAATCCCGCATCCCAGAGTTACGTGAGAGCGAAACAGAAGACTGCTCATGAATTGGGATTCTACTCAGTCCAGGATAACCAGCCAGAAGATATCTCTGAAGAAACTCTGCTTGGCCTGATCGACAAATACAACAAGGATCCGAAAATCCATGGTATTCTGGTTCAGTTACCTCTACCGAAGCACATTAATGAAACCAAAGTATTGTACGCAATTGATCCGGATAAAGACGTTGATGGTTTTCATCCCGTGAATGTTGGAAAACTTATGATCGGCGAAGCAAACTACCTCCCCTGCACACCTTTCGGTATTCAGGAATTGTTGATTAGATCCGGAGCCCAGGTAGAAGGTGCCGAGGCTGTGGTTGTGGGAAGATCAAATATAGTTGGAAAACCTATAGCAATGATGCTTGTTCAAAAAGGGCCTGGCGCCAATGCCACTGTCACCATCTGTCATACCAGGACAAAAGATATTGCATTCCATACCAAGAGAGCCGACATTCTAATCGTGGCTGCAGGCGTTCCCGAGTACATCAAAGGCGACATGATCAAGCCCGGTGCAGTGGTCATTGACGTTGGAGTTAATGAAGTTGGAAGAACCCCGGAAGGAAAAAGAATCCTGAAAGGCGATGTGGCCTTCGATGAAGCGAAAGAAGTTGCAAGCGCAATTACTCCCGTACCGGGCGGTGTTGGACCAATGACTATTACAATGCTGATGAAAAATACCGTCAAGGCCTGTAAAGTTCTAAATAACATAACCGATTAAGACTCCACATCCGGGGGTATACCGAACAAAAATGTGTTACCCCCGAAATATCTAAGGTATTGTAAATACCGCATCTTCTTAAAATTTGGCCACCTAAAGCCAAAGCAACGAGAAGACGCATGAAAAATAAAACCTCACATAACGGGGAAGGAAAATGTCAGAGAAGAAAAATAACGGTGCTGTCTTGGTTCTGGGTGGAGGAGTTGCTGGCATCCATGCAGCTCTCCAGCTCGCTGACGAAGGATACTACGTTTATCTCGTAGAAAAAAAATCAACTATTGGTGGTATGATGCCGCAGCTTTCTCGCACGTTCGGCGAGTGTTTTTGCTGCAAAATTTACCCCCAGGCTTACGGCTGCCTCTGGAATCCGAATATTGAAATTCTTACCCTGTCTGAAGTTGAAAAAATCGATGGGAAGGCTGGCAATTTCACCGTGACCGTTAATCAGAAACCGCGCTTTGTAAATGAAGCCGTTTGTAACGCATGTGGTAAGTGCGCTTCAGTATGCCCTGTGGAAGTGTCTGACGAAGCAGCTTTTCAGAGCGAAAAACGAAAAGCCATCTATATAGAACACCCCTTCGCTGTCCCCATGACGTATGCAGTTGATGCCGACAATTGCTCATTTATAAATGATGGCTCCTGCGGTGATTGTGTAAAGGCCTGTCCTGTCAACGCAATAGACCTGAAAGCAAAAGAAAGCAAAAAGAAGTTGAAAGTCGGTGCGATTGTTCTGGCACCGGGATTCAAACTTTTTGACGCAAACAGAAATCAAAACTTCGGGTACAACCTGCCCAACGTTATTACTGGAAAAGAATTCGAACGAATGTCAAGTCCTTTTGGAACCACTCAAGGCCAAGTAGTTAGGCCATCAGATGGGCAAGTACCCAAAAGGGTTGCGTGGGCACTTTGCGTGGGATCAAGGGATATTAATAAAAGCGACAATCCTCACTGTTCTTCAGTTTGCTGCATGTACAGCTTGAAAGAAGCGTACGAGCTCAAGAAGAAACTGGGAGAAGAATTCGAAGCAACCCTATTTTATATGGATATCAGGGCGTTTGGGAAAGGCTGGGAAGAATACTATAATAAGGCAAAGGAAGCGGGGATAAATCTTGTCAGATGCAGAATTCATACCGTAACACCGGTTCAGGAGGACAATCTGGAGATCACCTATGTGGATGGTAACGGGGAACTTCAGAAAGGCGAGTTTGACCTCGTTGTCCTTGCAACTGGAATGGAAACACCGGATGATTGCGTGGAACTTGCCGAAAAAGCAAAAATTAATCTTGCCCAGGGTGAATTCGCTGATACTTCATCCTTCTCTCCCACAGCCACATCAGTCCCGGGCATCTATGTGGCAGGTACTTTCCAGGCCCCCAAAGACATCTATGACTCTATAACTGATGCAAGAGCGGCGGCGGGCAATGTAGCCAGACTGTTAGGTGATACCGGCAAAGAGGCTGAAGCTTCTGAAGAAAAGACTGTAACTGAAGAAGCAGGGGAAGCTAAAATCGGCGTGATTTTCCCCGGATTTCCCTGGCAAGCTCTGGCCGACAAGGATTTAAAAGAGCTGGCTGACTACGCGTTGGGACTTCCGAACGTTAAAGTAGCTCTTACCGATTACGCATCCACGAGCCCGGAAAAATACCTGGAATCCATCAAAGAAAGCATCACAAAAGAGAAGCTCAATCGAATTGTGATTGTCAGCAGTTTTCCCCAGGTTCACGAAGATGCAGTGAAAGCTATTATGTCTTCCGCTGGATTAAGCCCGCTTATGTTGCAGGTAGTGGATCTGAGAGACGTTTCAGCCTGCCCCGGAGAAAAATGTGATGAGGCTGATCTGGACAAGATAAAAGACCTGCTTCGAATGGGAGTTTCAAAGGCTAACCTGCTTGAGCCGCAGGAAATTTTCAGCGTGGCTGTCAATAAGTCCGCACTGGTTGTGGGCGGTGGTGTTGCAGGCATGGTTACGTCACTAAGTCTTGCTGAACAGGGGTTTGGTGTTTATCTGGTTGAGAAAAGTGATCATCTGGGAGGAAACGCTCTTTCGCTGAATACTACATGGAAGAACGAAGACGTTCAGCCATATCTTAAGGATCTCATTTCAAAGGTAGAAAAAAACGATAAGATAACGATTTTTCTGGAGAGCGAGGTAAAGTCGGTCCGGGGAACACCTGGAAATTTCGAGAGCGTGATCGCCAGGAAAGACGGGACAGAAACTATAAACTACGGAGTGGCAATAATTGCTACCGGTGCTCGGGAGTACAAGCCTTCCGAATACCTATACGGAGAAAATGACAAGGTTCTCACGCTGCTTGAACTTGATGAAAAGCTCAGAGATGATGCCAAGGCATTAAAGAAAACCAAGTCGGTAGCATTTATACAGTGCGTGGGTTCTAGAGTTCCCGAAAGGCCTTATTGCAGCAGGGTATGTTGTACTCATACAGTTGAGGATGCAATAAAACTTAAAGAATTGAATCCGGATATGGACGTGTTTGTGCTCTACAGGCAGATGAGAACCTATGGGCTCCGCGAACAGCTCCTTCTCAATGCAAGGCATCAAAAAGTACAGTTTATCCAGTATAGCCTGGATGAAAAGCCTGTAGTAAGCGCCAATAAAAAGAAGCTTAAACTGATTGTTAAGGATCCCATACTGGGGAAAAACATAGAAATCGACCCGGATCTCCTGGTGCTTGCAACCGCAATCGAACCAAACGACAACACCGCGTTGAGCAAGTTATTCCACGTGCCGCTTAACTCGGATGGTTTCTTCCAGGAGACCAAGGATGAAGGACTCAGGTTTTCGGGAGCAAAGGTCGATGGCACCTTCTTCTGCGGACTTTCTCATTATCCAAAATCCCTGGACGAAACCATTGTCCAGGCTGAAGCAGTAGCAGCCCAGGCTGCGGCGTTGCTCAAAAAGGATATGTACAAAGTGGAACGACAGGTTGCTGTGGTCAATCCGGATTTCTGTGCGGTTTGCTGTACATGTGTTCGAACCTGTCCGTATGAAATTCCATACATCGGCGAAGACGCTTACTCGGTTATTGATCCATCCAGGTGTATGGGCTGCGGTGCCTGCGTAACCGAATGTCCTGGAAAAGCCATAACTCTTCAGAATTTCACGGATCAGCAATTGTTTAGTGAAATTGACGCGCTCTTGTCGGCTTAAGTATTTACCCAGATGGAGGAGGACATAAATGTCAGAGTTTGAACCAAAAATTATTTTGTTCTATTGCCAGTTTTGCCCGGACAAAGGAATCAATTCTGCGTGTTCTGCTGACTTTAGGACGCCATCCAATATCAAGCGCATTAGGATTCCCTGTGCCGGAAGCGTAGATATTCTGCATCTTATGCATGCTCTTGAAGCAGGCGCAGACGGAGCCTTCGTACTGGCATGCACGGAAGGAGATTGCCACAACGAAACTGGAAACGTAAAAGCACAAAAACGTGTGGATTACGTGAAAAAATTACTGGAGGACTTAGGCCTGGAACCTGAACGGGTTGGAATATACTATTTGAATTCCTCCCAAGGTCCTGGTTTGAAAAATATCGCCAAGGAAATACTTGATAAAATCAAGGAATTAGGGCCAAGCCCATTAGCTGTTTCCGAAGCAGCATAAAAATTTAAACAAAAAGAGTGCATTTCGCTGTAAATCTCGCTATTATGG
>QMLL01000062.1 GCA_003646715.1 Deltaproteobacteria bacterium | reverse complement strand
TGAGACCCATCAGGGTAAAGATAGGCTGGATAGAGATCAACTTGTTTTTGTTTGCAGGGTAATCAGAGAACTTGGCCAGATAATAATCTGGAAACTTGGCCAGATTGAAAAATTTGAACAAAGGCTTTTAAAACAGGAACTCAGCCGAATACATCCGGAAGAAATCGTGGATATTCTTTTTCAAAAAGGCGAAAAATACAAACAAGAATTTTTCGAGGTCAAAGAACAGGTATCCTCGGTTCTCACTTGCCGGATTTCAAATCTTTCAGATATTCATGACCAAATATCGCCAATGGAAATACAACAACTTTTGCAACATTTCATCAGTACCGTTAGAAAGTCGGTTATTCAGTACAAAGGTTCTATACTTGATATATCCGGCGGTGAAGTGGTGGGCATCTTCGGATTGCCGATCAAGCAACTGGACGCTGCAGTCAGAGCAGTACTTGCAGCTCTCAACGCCATTAACAATCTCGAGAAAGACTCAACTTTCAATAAGCTAACCAAGAAACTGGTTTTCAGCTTTGGCATACAGACGGGGCTTGTTACCGGGGGAGACATCCCTGTAAACGGCTTTCATTATCTTTTTGCAATCGGCAACACGGTAGAAGTATCTCGCGAGTTAACCGGCCTGGCAGAAGAAACAAATCAAATCCTCATTTCTCCCGAGGTTTTCTTTGACGTTCGGTTCTACTTTGATATCGAAGAAATTGGCCTCAAAGAAATCACCAAAACCCAAGAAACAATGATGGTTTATCAGGTCCTGAGACTGAAAGAATCAGTGAGCGAAGAATCCATACTTTACCTGGCTTCCGAAAACGCGGATTCCGAAGTAACCTCGGAAGAATTTCTCAAGTTTCCCGATGTATAAGCTTGCTCAACCCTGACCTTATACTGTCCGGATTTTATCCCGCCAGCTTCTTTAGAGTTTCCTCAAAAATTTTGTATGTGCCTTCGTCATAAAGGCAAAACATCACTTCTTCAAGGCCGGTGTCAGATTTCAGGTACTCGATGACTGTGCTAAGCATGATATTTGCGCATCTGTCCTTGGGAAAACCGAAAATCCCGGTGCTTATTGCGGGAAATACAATGCTTTTCAAATTGTTCTCGTCGGCAACTTTAAGACTATTCAGGGTTGCATTGCGAAGTTTATTGTCTTCGTCGCCTTCGCCCATTCTTGGACCCACTGCATGTATTACGTGTCTGGCTTTAAGTTTTCCGGCAGTAGTAATGACTGCCCCTCCTACAAACGTTCCCCCAATTTTATTACACTCTTCCTGGATTTCTGGTCCTCCCTTTTTTCTGATTACACCGGCAACTCCTCCACCCAGTATCAGATCCTTGTTCGCAGGATTCACAATCGCATCCGCGTCAACTTCTGTAATATCCCCTCTTAACAGGATTATTTTTCCATTATTAACCTTGTACTCCATCGACTCCCTCCCAATCGACACTATTCCAAAGGTATATATTATAGCTATACTTTCGAATCCCAGCTAAAAAATTTTTCCAGGGTTTGCGAATCTTCAGGCGACATCCCGTAGAATTCTACTCCTACGTTGGTCTTCTTTCCCGACTCACTAGCCTGGACACTCCTGATTATTCCCAGCGACCTCACTTCCCCCAGCGGTTTCGGCAATTCAATAGCCACTCGAACCTGTTTCCCCAGACAATCCACACCTTTGAAAAGATCATCCGGTACTTCCAGCTTCACCCCTCCAACAGAGATGTCAGTGGAAACCACGTCCACACTCACACTTTCATTTTCGCCATTGGGATGTTCTCTCAAAAACTGCAATCTTACCGGAAGCTCTTCGTTTAATCGCAAATGAAGCCTGCGTTCAGTAATCCCCAGGTTTTCCCTTGTAATGACGTATGAACTGAAACGCTTGTTGGAATACTCCTCTAGGAGTAACCTCATGTTAGGATTCACCTTCAACAAATCCCTGATTATTCCAATGGGAAGTTCACAAACCAGAGTCTCCTTAATGGCAACAGCACTGGCACACCTTGGTTTCCCCGACAAAACTGCTCGCTCACCGAAGAAGCTATTGGGTCCCATTTTTGCCAACGGCACCGGTGTTCCGTAATTATCCTGTGTAAAAATTTCAATTTCACCGTCAAGAACTATGTAAATCGATTTTCCTCGATCTCCTTCTCTGAAAACAAACTCGGTAGGCTCAAAAATACGCAGATGAGCTCTTCTAACCAGGAAATCCCTCGCTTCAAGTGGTAAATCTCTAAACAGAGGAACCTTTGCAATAGCCTCTTTTAAGCGAATCGATTCAGTTATTCCACCAGCTGACTTTCTCTCATGAAAAACCTTATAAAAAATTTCAGTCTCAGACAGGTCATCTTCCTTGTCATCGGGCTCACTCACCACCCTGAAATCCACTTTCCCGAAAGTCAAAATATCGCCGTCCTTGAGTTCTGCTTTTTTTACGGCATGACCGTTCAACAGGGTCCCATTCTGACTGTCCAAATCTTCCACAATCAGCTTGTTCCCGTCATTCACGATGCGTGCATGTTGCCTGGAAACACTCAGATGCTTGATTTGAAGATCATTGTAACTTCCTCTACCTATGGTTATCGGGCATTCCAACGGATGAATACTTTTTTGAAACCAGCTTTCACGAGAAATCAAATAAAACCTGGACATCAGTACCTCTCAGATTACCTCAGAAAATTGTTCACAGCTTCCAGGATTTCCGGGCTTCGTATACAACAAGTGTCAATTATCCAACTCGTGTCCATGTTAGCAAATTAAGAAACCTTTGCGCCAACTTTTAATTTCCGATCGGGCACCACAAGCGCCAGGTCGCCTCCATCATGAGCAGCAAGAATCATGCCTTCTGATTTAACGTTCATAAGCTTAACGGGTTTAAGGTTACAAACCAGAATTACCTGTCTTCCTACCAGTTCATCTGCCGAATAGTTTTTTGCAATACCGGCCACTACTGTCCTTTCTTCTCCTACATCCACTTTCAACTTTACCAGTTTTTTTGAACCGGGAATATTCTCTGCTTCCTTAATCAGCCCTACTCTCAGGTCAATCTTTGAGAACTCGTCAATAGTTATATAATCTTTTTCTTCCACGGTTTTCTCAGCAACTTCTTTCTTGGGCTTCTCTTTTTTCACTTCCACTCGAGGGAAAAGAGCCTTTGCCTTGGTTACCTGGGTTCCCGGAGTCAATTCCCAGGTTGCGTCATCATCAAGTCTGAGTTCTAAGGGTTCCTTCGAATAGCCCAGTTTTTCCATCATTTTTCCGGCAGTATCGGGCATAAAAGGAGCAATTAAAACAGCCACAACTTTGTTGGCAGCCAGAACATTATGAAGCACCGTTTCCAATCTGGCTTTCTTTTTAGGGTCTTTGGCAAGCACCCAGGGTGCAGTCTGGTCTATGTACTTATTGGTATGATTAATCAATTCCCACACAGAAGCCAGTGCCTTGTGGAAGCGTAGTTGAGGAATCTCTGTTCGATATGTCTCTTTTGTTGTTTCCACCTGCTGAGACAGGGCATTATCTTTTTCGTCAAATGAATCTGACCTCGGTGGTATATTCCCTTTAAAATATTTTACAACCATCGCAAGACTTCTGCTGAAGAGATTACCGAGATCATTTGCAAGATCGGAATTCAATCGCTGCACCAGTGCGTCTTCACTGAAGTTGGCATCTAGGCCGAAAACCATTTCTCTCAACAGAAAATACCGGAACGCATCAAGTCCATAAATATCCACAAGATCCAAGGGCCTGACCACTGTTCCCCGGCTTTTACTCATCTTACCTTCCTCAATCTTCCAGTAGCCGTGCACATTGAGGTGCCTATATGGCTCAAATCCCGCTGCTTTAATCATGGTTGGCCAATAAATACCGTGAGGTTTCAATATATCTTTTGCAATCAGATGTTGAGCATACGGCCAGAAAGTTGAAAAGAGAGGACCATCCGGATAACCCAGTGCAGAGACGTAGTTAATCAGCGCATCAAACCACACATAGGTGACATAATTTTCGTCAAAAGGCAAAGTAATTCCCCAGTTCAGGCGATCTTTAGGACGAGATATGCAAAGGTCTTCCAGAGGTTCCCGTAAAAAAGCCAGGATTTCATTCTTGTATCTCTCGGGGCGGATAAAATCTGGATGAGTTTCTATATAATTGATCAACCAGTCCTGATATTTACTCATTCTAAAAAAATAATTTTCTTCTTCTCTGATCACAGGCTCCGTATCGTGATCAGGACATTTGCCGTCCACCAGTTCACGAGGTGTATAAAACCTTTCACACCCCACACAGTAATACCCCTTGTAGTTGCCAAAATAGATATCACCGGCGTCATAAACCTTTTGTAAAATGTACTGTACCACTTTCTTATGCTCAGGATCTGTTGTCCTAATGAAATAGTCGTTTGAAATATTCAATTTCGGCCATAGATCCCGAAACAACTGGCTGATCCTGTCAACATATTCCTTCGGTTCCATCCCTTCTTGAGCTGCTGCCTGAACGATCTTATCACCATGCTCGTCCGTCCCGGTGAGAAAGAACGTTTCATAGCCCATGAGCTTATAAAATCGATTCAGAACATCAGCAACAATGGTCGTGTATGCGTGCCCTATATGGGGAGCAGCATTAACATAATAAATTGGCGTGGTAATGTAGCATCGTTTTTCCATAAGCACTCCCGATTCAATTTGAATTTAAGATTCCCGAAAAGTTGACTTAGCCTTTGATTTGTCGGTCTTCTTTTTGGGCGGTGCAAGACCCAAATCTTCCATTGTAAACTCGACTTCGGATCCGCTATCCAGACTTACCGTAATTGTTTTGTTTATAATATTTTGCCTGATGACCCGGCCTCTGCCCATAGGAGTGTCAATTTTCTTGCCTAGCTTAGGCATCCCTTTCTTTGATTCCAGGTAGCTCTCGTATTCAAACTTGAGGCAACACATCAACCGGCCACAGGCGCCTGAAATCTTGGAAGGATTCAAAGACAGGTTTTGCTCTTTTGCCATTTTTATTGATACCGGATGAAACTCTCTCAAAAATCCGGAACAACACAGCTCCCTTCCACAAGTTCCTATCCCGCCGATCATTTTTGCCTGATTTCGCACACCCACCTGCCGAAGTTCGATTCTCGTGTGAAATTCTTTCACGAGATCCTTAACAAGTTCCCTAAAATCGACACGCCCGTCAGCCGTAAAATAAAAGGTTATCTTGGATCCATCGTAAAGGCTTTCCACCAGCACCAGATTCATGGGGAGACCACGGGCTTCTATCCGTTCCTTGCAGAAAGCAAATGCCCTCTTTTCCCTCTGTAGCATCTCTTCATATTGTTTCAGGTCATCTTCCGTGGCCAGGCGAAAAATCTTCTTCAGCTTCGGGTACTCCACATCGTCGCCCAGTCGCCTTGGTGGAGTGACCACTTTTCCCACGGTGAATCCTTTCTCGGTTTTGACCATAACGTAATCACCGACACTTAAAACGAAGTGCCCGGGATCAAAATCATATACTTTACCGCCTTCTCTAAAGCGTACTCCTACTATCTTTTTCATTTATACTTTCCCTCAAACCAAGCACCAGCCTTTCCATGGCCATTTGCCTGTTGATTCTTCTCATCAAGTCATTATAAATAGTATCAAAAAGTCTATAATTCTTCATCAAGCTCACATAGCTTGTCTTTCCCAAATGTTCTTTGAGCATTCCTGTAGTTTCAACATCCAGAACCACTTCCCTATTACTGCTCAAATTATATACAATCAAGTCCCTCCACCACATTTTTAAAAGATCTATGTCATCGAGTAGAAAATCTGCCTCTGATCCCCATTCCTTCGCAATTTCAAACAACCGGTTAATATCACAAGTAAATATTTCCAGTATCCTTTTTTTTACAAGTTCTCTCCGGTTAATATACTGCGATTCCAGGTAACTCAAAGCCCTGTCCACGCTACCCGATGAAACTCGCGCAATCAACTCAGCATTTTTGTCATCAAGAAACTGTCTTGAAACCAGTATGTCTTTCACCGCCCTTTCCGTAAGGGGCTGAAATCGGAGGTGACAGGTTCTGGATACCACGGTTGGAAGAAGCATAGCGGGCTCAGGGCAGATGAGGATTATAAGATTATTTGAAGGAGGTTCTTCCAGTGTTTTGAGAAGAGCGTTCGCGGCCTCGTCTGTCATTTTTTGAGCATCATCAATAATTGTTATCCTTTTGCGACCTTCCAGTGGCGGGAAGTTTAGTTCTTCTTCAATGGATCTAATGGCATCAATGCCAATAAACTGTTCCGATGTCTCAATTAGCAGCAGATCAGGATAATTCCCGGTATTTGCCCTTGTACATGCTGAGCATCCCTCGCAGCAGTCATTATCTATCCTGTTTAGGCAGTTAATGACTTTTGCAAAATTAAAAGCAACCGTTTTTTTCCCAATGCCAGGTAAGCCGGAAAAAAGAAACGCATGAGGAACCTCTTCCCGGTCAACAATCTTTTTTAGAGCCCGAATAGCTCTTTCCTGCCCTATTATGTCTCTGAAGGCCATAGTTTTTTCTTTTCAATTATTTTAATGATACTCAGATGAACCTGTTTCGGATCTTCAGATCCGTCAATCAAGGCAATTCTTTTGGGGTATTTTCTTGCCAGATCAAGGTAACCCTGCCTCAGCCTTTCCTGAAATTCCAGAGAGGCCGTTTCGTACGGATCATCTCCCTTACCTGAAGTCAGTTCCGCAGTTTCACCTCTACGCGTCTTAAGCCGCAATCTTGCGACGCTGACCGGGCAATCAAGCACAAACGTAAGGTCAGGCCAGGTATCCCCCAAAATCTCCTTGTGCAACAGGTTAATAAAATTTTTGTTCAAGCCGAGTCCATATCCCTGATACGCCACGGTAGATTCCACAAAGCGGTCACAGAGAACCCATTTACCACTCATCAAAGCCGGCCTGATTACTTCTTCCAGGTGTTGAGCCCTGTCCGCAACAAACAAAAATAATTGAGCATATCTATCCACGCTAAATTCGGAACCAAGCAAGATATTCCTTATTATTTTCCCTGCTTCCGTACCTCCCGGCTCCATGGTCACGCACGTTTCTATTTTCTTCTCTTTAAGCGCGTGGTCAAGAAGCTTCACCTGAGTACTCTTGCCACAGCCATCTATACCTTCGAACGTAATGAATATACCCATGGTTTACGCAAGAATGTGCCCTAGAAGAAAGAAAAAATTGACAGTTGCTCGTGGTTAGAGCTGTTATTGTCCTTCTCACTGTTATCCTTGTTTTCTTCGCGTGCCTCCGGCCACCCTTTGAAGATGAATCTTTCCAAGGCACGACTGTAACCCGTCCACGGTGAACGCGAATCTTTCTCAGCTTCTATCATCTTGTTAACGCTATCTATTTTTGCATCCAGATCATCAATAAAATATAGCACGAAAGCTTCCCGAGTTTTCGGACGCTTAGCCGAACCAAATTCCAGGTAACCGTGATGACTGAGTATCATATGTTTTAATAAAACTGCCGTTTCTTCCGGAAAATCTGCTACTTTACTAATTTTCTCTTCAACTATTTTAACACCTAAAACCACATGCCCCAGCAGTCGCCCTATCTCGCTATATTCTATGGCCAGATCATACGTAAATTCATCCACCTTTCCGATGTCGTGAAAGATTCCCGCAGTAATCAAAAGATCACGATCCAGTTCCGGATAATGATCGGCAACCTTTAACAGGAGCTCACACACTGACAAAGTGTGTTCAAGTAAACCTCCCAGGTAAGCGTGATGAAGCGTTTTTGCAGCCGGGGCGTTCTTAAATTTTTCAACCAGTTCCCTGTCCTCAAAAAACAGATGCAATAGTTCAAGAAGGTATTGATTCTTGACATAACGCGCAATTTCTTTCAGGCGATTCCATAGTTTGTCTATGTCTTTCGGGCACCGTGG
>QMLL01000061.1 GCA_003646715.1 Deltaproteobacteria bacterium | reverse complement strand
CTTACTATGTATGATAGTTGACCAGCAAATTAAAGCCTGCGCTTGTAATATGGCGGGTCTCTATCAAGAAAAGACATCAACAAAGAGAAAACTCCGACTTCGATTTTGTATAGTACCACGCCGTGATCAAAAAATAAAGTTTCTCTTATTTTGTATGCTGTTTCGGGCAGCTAGGTTCTTAGACTTCATAAAAGATTCTTCGAAAAGCGAAGTTTTTTCTAATTTGTAACCTATCTGTAACCTCGAACATGTCAGCATAAAATCGATCACTGTGTGAGATTCGACTTTGCGGCGAAAAAAGCGCTTTTTCTAAGTACAACTGTAATTCTGTTTCAATGGAAAAAGGTTGCTCCTGCTGAACTCCGGTTATACTCGCGTGGCAGACATTCCTGTCGGTATTAATACTCACTATCTATGGGGGAGGAAAAATCAAACAGTTCCGTCTTATTTCTAATCTTTGTATTTTTTACTTGTGCAGCCTTGTGCCGGATGAAGTTTGAGCTTCAAACCCCTGTAGCACAGGCTGCCTGGAATTGGTTCAGGGTTCAGGGATTCTTAAAGGATTTATTACTTTATTAAGGTTCAGGAGGAAACACAATGAAAAAGTCACGTTTGGTAACTGTAGTGGCTGCAGTATTGTGCTTTTTGCTGCTCACGGCACTCAGCACAATGGCGCAGCAAAGTGTGGAAGTTATCAACTACCAGGGGAAACTGACAAACTCCGATGGTTCTCCGCTTGAAGATGGTACCTACAGTGCGATGTTCGAAATTTTTGATACCCCTTCGCCAGCCCAAGGCCAGAATCCACTCTGGAATTCTGCCAGGGATCTCAGGATAACGGTTGTCCAGGGAGTTTTCAGCGTGGAACTTGGTGTTCAGAACCCTTTTCCCAAGGGTTTATTTCAGGAACATGATGATCTCTACTTGAGGATAACCATTGAAGGAGAAAGAATGTTTCCTCTCCAGCACCTGACTGCTGTTCCTTATTCGTTTAGAGCCATCAGGGCTGATTATGCCCTGTCTGCTCACAGTATGGACAACGGGATGATCCCGGGAGATCTATTCGTAGACGGGAATCTTGGTGTAAACATCAGTAGCCCCGGGGCTGGCTTACATGTTGTTCAACCTCTGGATGAAGATGCTTTTCGTGTTGACGATCAAGATAATGATACAACTCCTTTCGTTATTGACGATAAAGGGTCGGTTGGGATTGGCACGGAAACTCCCGACGCCAAGTTACATGTGATTATGCCTAGCGGAAGAAGTGGGATTCCTCCCATTTTTTCCACTACCAAGGGATTAGTTATAAGAGATGGGGCATTCAACACGGCCAATCAGCTTGAAATTCAGGACAAGAACGGTAAACCGAGATTCGTTGTGGATACTTCCGGAAAAGTGGGTATAGGAACAGGTACCCCGGAAAGCCTTTTCCACCTCAAAAGTGAAAGGGCGGTAGAAATTATTCTCGAAGCTGACACAGATAACGATGCTGGTGAAGAGCCCGCCCGTATGCTTTTTCGTCAGGATGCCGGAACTGTTAGTGCCCGGGTGGGTTATCGAGATGATGAAAACGCTTTCGAGATCATGCAGGAATTTGACGATAGTCTTATCCTGGGGACGAACGATCTTAGCCGCATGACTATTACAGCCAATGGTTACGTAGGCATAGGTACAAGCAATCCGGAGACAAAGCTGGTTATTGAAGGAAACGGAACGAGCTGGGCTCAGGGCTTCATATGTTTGAAAAATTTTGGTGATGCTGGAATCAGGTTTTATAGAGGAACTACGGACGATGCTCTTAAGTATCACATATACAATGATTCCCCTTCGAACATTCTACGAATAGCCCCGCAAAGTAATTTTGAACTGGGCGGGATCACGGTTACTCAGTCTGGAAATGTTGGTATCGGAACGACAATCCCTACCAAAGCACTTACCGTGCGTGGCAACCTCCTGATTCAAAGCCAATCCAACGGTGCGGACATCGTTGAACTGGGTGAAGGTCTCGATTACGCCGAAGGCTTCAACGTATCCGACCAGAAAAAACTCGAGGCGGGTACAGTTCTCATTATTGACCCAGATAATGCGGGGCACCTCACACAAAGTTTCCAGCCTTATGATCGGAAAGTTGCCGGTATAGTGGCCGGTGCTAAAGGCCTTGGTTCAGGGGTGAGGCTTGCTCCAGGTCAGTTTGACCACGACGTGGCGCTTGCAGGTCGTGTTTATTGCAAGGTTGATGCAACAAAAGAGGGTATACAACCTGGAGACCTTCTAACTACTTCAGCTACTCCTGGGTATGCGATGAAAGTGATGGATTATTCAAGGGCTCAAGGGGCAGTACTGGGAAAAGCAATGGAAAGCCTTGAAAAGGGTAAAAAGGGCCTCATTCTTGTTCTGGTAACATTACAATAAGAGGGGGAGCCAATGAAAAGATTCTTAGAAGTTATGGTATTTGTTGCGATCCTCCTCTTGTTTGTCGTAGCTGTTTCTTATGCGGAAACTGCTACCATGGAAGAGGCGAGGGTAATTGCCACAAACTGGATATCTGAAATAGTGAGTTCGAGAGGCAAATGGGGTGAGTCTGCAAATGCGGAAGTGGGTAGCATAGAAGAACTTAGAAAAGGTGAAAGGACTCTTGGCTATCTATGCCACATTAAGCCTTCCGGCTATATAATTATTTCTCTCATAAAAGACCTAGCCCCGGTGAAAGCCTATTCAACGACCACGGGTTTTTGCCCGGATACCGATCAAGGATTCGTGGGACTAATTAAAGACAGAATGGAAAAGCTGCAAATTGCAGTAGAGCAAGTGACGGAAAATCTTGCACCGGCAGGGACAAGCGATGATGGATCGCAGTTTGAAATCGATTACAGTGATGCCTGGAGATATTTGACGAAAGAACCGGAACTTTTCAAAAAAGATCTTCAATCTAGAGCGCCTGGCAACTATCAGGAAGGCCATGTGCTCCTAACATCGAACTGGTCTCAGGGCTATCCTTATAACAAGGACTGCCCAGCACCAAATAGTGAGAGCGAGTGTACTGAGGATCACTGTGCGGTTGGCTGTGTAGCTCTTGCCGCTGCACAGATCATGAGGTACTGGGCATGGCCCCCCTATGGAGTTAATCATCCCGACCATTATGAAAATTTTGAAGACAGATATTTATGGACACGTATGCCGGATAGCATCGATGAAAATTCTCCTCAGGAACAAATAGATGCTGTGGCCAACCTCTGCCTGGAAGTCGGGCGCGCGATTTTTATGAATTATTGTAAAGGTAACAGTGACGGAAAAAGCGGACCATGTGCGTCGAGTGCTAACATTTCTGACATGGAGACAGCGTATGAAGAGATATTCAGATATTCCATTGATAATGCTGTTTTTGACAGGGATGACTACTCCAAAGAGGAATGGTGGAACATGATAAAGTCTCAGCTCAACAGTAACATACCCATCCAGTACAAGATTGTAGGTCATGAATTTGTGTGTGATGGCTGGAGAGTGAATGGTTGGCTTCGCCAGTATCACATGAACTATGGTTGGGCAGGACACGTGGGTGATGAGCCGTGCTGGTACGGCTATATAAATTCAAATACTTGGTATACCCTGGATGCACTCCCGTGCAGTGATACTGACGAAGAACAGATGATTCTAAAAATATTTCCTGTCCCTTCGGTGGGCGATAGTCTGGTCGGTCCAATTTTATC
The DNA here is from genome assembly GCA_003646715.1 of Deltaproteobacteria bacterium. Taxonomy (GTDB): domain Bacteria; phylum Desulfobacterota; class Syntrophobacteria; order B119-G9; family B119-G9; genus B119-G9. The sequence continues at coordinate 4,297 of QMLL01000061.1, read as the reverse complement.
GCCGACCGGATTTAATTACCTCTACTTTATACAGGACTGCTCTGGAAACACGGCTACTATTCATCCAGGATGGAATGTTCAGTTTCTCCCTAAAATCGTTCTTAATTGTACATTCAATTATGTGAAGTTTGTTGGATCGGCGTACAGGCCTACTAGATTATTTACCAGAGGAGATGAATCCAAAGGGATAGCACTTATAGGTGATAACAGTACATTAATGTTGCATCCGGGAGGTGGCATTCGATTCGAGTAAAAATTATGCCTTGATTTCGACTAACATGTTTAACGTATTTCAATTTGGAGGGGGAGCAACTCTTTCTCATGTCGGAGTCTCGGTCAAGGCCTGCTCCGTGTGAAGGATTAGAACTCGGAGGGGCCTTGATTCGGGGCAAATAGTGACCATTAGAGGGTATAACAGTTCCAGGAGGAGGTATATGACAAGGGTGGGCAGAATATTGCGTATTTTGTTCTTTGTGATGCTCCAGGCTGTAATATTGTGTTCGCTGTCTTTTGCGGGTGGGAGTGCAAGCGAATCTTATGCCATTCCAGCTTATGTAATTTCAGGTGGTGGTGGGACCGTAGCTTGCTCAAAATCGAATCTTTCTAGCACCCTTGGCCAATCGTCTCCATTGATGGATTCGAAAACCCCGCCATATTCCACAAATTATGATCACTACCCGGGTTTCTGGCACACGCTTGCAGCAGTGATAGGTGAATGTGCTGATATTGAATTCTTTGCAAGTGCCTACGGTTCCATTTCTGGTGATATAAACTACAATGTGGCCTGCGATCAAGATTATGACGGAGACATAGACGGGGAAGATCTGGCGATTTATGCGACTGGCCTATAATTCTTTGATACAGCGATGATTTATGGCCCTTGAGCCTTCAGCTAGTGAAAATTTCAAAGTATTTAAGGTACCCCTAAAAAACGCAGGTAATACACCGGTGGATGTAATTTACTCAACATTCGAACCATGACTTCTATTAATTATTCCGTAGGAAACAAAGCGTATTTTGAGCCCTGCCCTGAGTATCAAAGTGTATCGAAAGGTAGTGCCCCGAGTAGAGACGAAGCGTCGTATCGAGGGACCGAAATTCAGAGATTTATGTATGGATAAGGATCTTGTAGATTAGGTAATGCTAGACCGAGAAAAATACCTAATTGTGGTAAAAAAGTACCAATTAACTGTAAAAAATTATTTCGTTGATCAGGTCTTAATTTTAAGGATGAAATATAACATGTTGTAATTACAGATACATATGCCTATATTGCCAGGTTTCGCTTTGGCACAAAAACTGCTCCATAAGAAAACTTTGACCGCTTTCATTGTTCTGTCAATATGTTTAATCTTCAAGTCTCATAGTGATTGGGGGCTGATATTTATAGAGTAAAAAGTTGACAGTAACACAATCTTATGTTAACAAGGCAAATTGAGTGCAGCAGGGAAGGAAGGGTAAAGTAAAAGCTGCATAGTCTAGGCACTTGTGGAGCTTCTAGGTAAGCATCTTCAAGCACTTATTTTCGGGAATCCAAAAAAATATTTGGAGTCTTCATTCTTGCTTCCTTATCCGGGTTTTCCGAATGATTCCTTCTCAAACTGCCACACCTATTATCTCTGGCATCGTGTCTGATTTATTGCCGCTTTAAACTGTCCCGACATTTTTCTTAATCTATAGCTTTTAGATCTGAAAATATACTCTTTGATGGATAAAGATCTTCTCTGAAAATTTCATTTTTGCGAGGAAAATTATGAGAGAAAGTTCAAAAATTTGTGCAGCTTTGGTGGCCATTTTCCTTATCTATTTTTATCCCTCTTTTTTGTATGGTTCAGGGAGTGCAAGTGAGAATTACTCAGCTCCAACTTCAGTGTTTTCAGGTGGTGGTGGATTTATGAGCTCAGATACTTACGGTGCTAACGGAACCCTTGGTCAGCCATCACCTCTCATGGAAACGGATTATCCTCCTTATTCCTCTAATTATTCTTTATATCCCGGCTATTGGTACACTCTTGAAGCCGTTATCGATTGTGGAGACCTTGCCACATTTGTCACCTGTTTCGGGCATGAAGCCGGTGATACTGAATACAACCCGGGATGCGATTCTGATGGTGACGGAGACATAGACGGAATAGATCTGGCTGAATTTGGCAGTGATTACCCGATGTAAACCTGGAATTTAATCACCGGGTATAAGGAGAGATTCCTATGAAAAAGAGCTCATTATATAAATTCTACAAATTATTAGCCTTATCCGTTGTTTTACTTTTATGGGTTGTGGCGTTTAGTCCTCTGGATAGTTTTTGTGCGGATGTAACGGAGAACGAAGCTATTGAGATTGCCGATTTCTGGTACACGATGGAGGTAGATTCGGCTCATCTCAAGTTGACGGCTGAAGAAAAAAAAGAAAGATTAAACAAATTAGATGAGCGAGAGATTTATTACTTCGTTTCAGCTACTGATGAACTCCTGGATACTTACCCCAAGCAGGGAGATGTTCTTGCATATGTGATAAAGTACATTCCTTCTGGCTATGTGGTAGTTTCAGGAGAAGATCGAATCCAACCTGTCATAGCCTTTGATGTACGTACCAAATTCAGGTGGGACCGTCCTGATAGGAATTTCCTGAGATTCTTCCTCAAGAGAGAAATGCCCAGACGGTGGAACAGGGTGAAGACTCTCAAGACAAGGGGCATTGCAGGGGAACCTAATCGTAACTGGACGAAGATGCGGGCTATGTTGCGAGAGGGTAAACTCGGTGAACTCAGGGAGAAGATTCTTTCACCTACATCACTAAAACTACCACAAGCTCCCGGCGAAACTGAAGAACCGGAAGAGGTTGAAAGCTCTGATGTTAGTGGTCCTGGGGGAACTTACGTTTTCCTGGATACTGCCCTCTGGGGTCAGGGGAATCATTATAATGAAGTGGTTATAGCTCATAATGGTGATACCAGTGATATTCCCACTGGATGTACTGCCACCGCAATGGCTATCAAGATGCGTTTTCATAAGTGGCCCCGTACTGCCAATGAATCTCACAGCTACACAGACAATTGGGGAGATATCAGATACTCGCATTCTCGCAACTTCGGCACTACCAATTATTACTGGTCGTACATGCCTCTGGAAAGCCTCACCACCGATAATACTTACGTTGCTAACCTGATGTACGATTGTGGCGTTGCAGTGAATATGAATTATGAAGTTGGAAATTCCAGTGCCTGGCCATCAGCATCTGCCATGAACACCTTTTTCAGATACAGAGGGACTGTGGAAAACACTTCAGATCACGAAAACGGACTGAAAGACAGTATCATTGCTCATCTTCCGGTAGTTATCTGTAGTTCGTCACATACCGTGGTGGTTTGCGGTTACAGAGATACACTGGCACCGTATTACTACATGAATGCAGGGTGGAATGGCAGCAGTAACGGCTGGTACAATCTGGACAACATGCCGGGAAGTGACTCCACAATTGACAGGTCATACCCTTACAGTTCTCCAAATAGCTATGTTTATGTGAATGGAAATTGGTCCGGGTATGAGAACGGAAACCTGCAAACCCCTTATAACACGATCCTGGAAGGGAAAGGCCATGTGCCATCTAACGGCCAGCTCTGGATTAAGACGGGAGTATACACCGGCACCGGGAATAGCCCTGTGTTGTTTGATACCCCGATGAATATAAATGCCTACGGTGGTTCGGCGGTAATTAGGTAATAGTGAGATTGAAGTGAGAAGGAACGAATTCTTAAATGGAGGCTTACATGCACTTAAAAAAAGTTTATACACGGGATTTTTGGGTCGCGATGCTTTCTATTAGTTTCCTGTTGTTTGCCTGCACCACTGCTTTCGCGGTGCCCGGGAAAATTACCTACCAGGGGAAATTAGCAGATGCTGACGGAACACCAGTTGCCGATGGTACCTATTCTTTATATTTCAGAATATACGATATAGCTTCCGGTGGAACAGCGCTCTGGGAAGAAAATCAATCGGTCTCGGTAGTCAATGGAATTTATAACGTATTTTTGCCCTCTGATCCGGTATCTAATCCCTTCCCTGAAGACCTCCTGAACAATTCTACCATTTATCTGGGCATTGCGGTGGAAACCGACGGTGAAATGACACCGAGACAGGAAATAACTTCGTGCTTTTTTGCTTTAAAAGCAGGTGATACCGATAGCATCTCAGGACAGACCCTTTCCGATCTTGACGACACGTATGTAAATGAAAATCAGGAGAATTCCATAACCTCCTCCATGATCGTGGATTCCACGATCGGATCAGCTGACCTTGG
>QMLL01000060.1 GCA_003646715.1 Deltaproteobacteria bacterium | reverse complement strand
TGGCTGTGGAGCTTGATTGTGATGCTTTGATATCTGGAGATATCAAATACCATGACGCTATGTTTGCCATGGAGGCTGGCCTTGTAGTATTTGACGTGGGACATTTCGCATCAGAACGGGTTGTGGTGAATAAGTTAGTGGGATTTTTTAAGAAGAAGATTGAAGCATCCAATGCGAACATTGAAATACTTGCAGCCAGAAGTGAAAAAGACCCTTTTACGGTGATGTAATGTTTGCTTGAAGCAAAATTTAAATAAGGAAGAAGGAGGTTTGCTTTGCAGGAACAACTCAGACAGTTAATTGAATTACAGAGGCTCGAATCTGAGTTCCAGGTTCTGGAAAGGGAAAAAATAGCTATTCCCAGGAAGTTGAAGGAACTTGAAAAAGACTACGAGCAATTTACCGGGCAATTGACTATCAAGAAGCAAATTTTCGAGGAGGGTAACAAAGAGAAGAGGGTTTTCGAGCAGGAGATTAGAGAGCTGGAAAACCAGTTGTCCAGAAGAAAACGGAGACTTCTTGAAATCAAAAACAATAGAGAATATCAAGCCTGTCTTCGAGAAGTGGACAGTATCAAAAGAGAAATAAAGGAAAAAGAAGACCAGCTTCTTGAATTGATGACAAATCTGGAGGCCTTGAGTGAAGAAATAAAATCCGGAGAAAAGGAACTGGAAACACGCAAAGAAGAATATGAGAACAAGAAAAAGGAACTGGAAAAGAAGGCCTCGGAGCTGGAGAAAAAATTAAAGGCTTTTGACAATAAGCGCAAAAAAATTTCCAAGAAAATTGAGCCCGGTTTATTGAGGAAATTCAACTTCATAAAAGATAAAAGAAACGGAATTGCTGTGGCACCTGTGGACAATGGTGTGTGCCAGGTCTGTCACATGAATATTCCACCACAAACTTTTATCGAGTTGCAAAAGAATGAAAGAATGCATAATTGCCCAAATTGCCAGAGATTCATTTACTGGAGCCGATTCGGGCTGGAGTCGGAAGAAGCCAAGAAATAAAGATTAGGCAATAGCAGACTTTTGTACTAACATATAGTTTAATGCAACGTGGCATAAGCAGGCGGGTTTGTATGTACTCGCCATTTTTTTGTTTATGTTGGTTTAAAGATATTTGAAGTATGTTTTGTAAGCGGCAAGCTACCCAAACAGGAATCAACAGATTTTATCAGGAGATATCTACGTGGATATTATTCACGCGATAATCCTTGGCGTCATACAGGGTCTGACGGAATTTTTACCTGTCAGCAGTTCCGGACACCTGGCTGTTACCCAGATTCTCATGGGTTTTGGGAAATCAGAGCTGGTGCTGGATGTTTGCCTTCATACGGGGACACTGATAGCAATATTAATTGTATTCAGAAATGACATCATTGATATCCTGAAATCTGTCACAAGGTTGCCTCAAACGCTGGAGCAATTAAAACACAGAGAAAAAGTAACCGGTAGTATATGGCTGGTTGTACTTATTATCTGTGGAAGTATTATTACTATTATAATTGGCTTGTTCGGCGAGAGGCTTTTTATTGATTTGTTTTCGTCCATTCGTGCTGTGGGCATCTGTTTCCTCATAACAGGAAGCATCCTGTGGATGACGAAGTATGTTAACAGGCCCGTGGGAAGAACCATTGAAAATATGAGAATCAGGGATGCGCTTACAATTGGTTTTGTGCAGGGATTGGCCATCGCTCCCGGGATATCAAGGTCGGGAACAACAATTTCTACCGCTCTGTTACTGGGACTGGATCGAGAACTTGCTGCCAGATATTCTTTTTTGCTGTTTATTCCGGCAGTGGCTGGTGCCACACTTCTGGAGCTAAGACACTGGGAGACTTCTTCTTTCAGTGCTATTGCTATCGTGTCGGGAACTATCTCAGCTTTCCTGGTAGGCTATGCAGCACTGAAAATTCTGCTAAACATAATTGAAAGAGGTACATTTCACTATTTCTCCTATTATTGCTGGGTACTTGGCGCAAGTGTGCTAATCTATTCTTTCTTTTTCCAGCCCTCATTGCCCCTGAAGTGAAATTAATTCCCCTTGATTTTTCCTGCTCATCCTTTTAAAAGACATAATTTGACTACCTTGCTGCCAAAGTGGATTCTGCCCCCTGTTCGAGAAGCGAACGTTGACGCTGCGTGATCCTCTAACTTAACTTTTGGGCTGTGACTGTGTTGATGGGGGGAAGTTGTAATTAAAAGATTTTAGTGTGTTTGTGGAGAAGCGGAATGCCTGTTAAGCCCCCTATATTCTGGAAGGACAGAGATGAGATTTTGATACTGGATCAGCGAAAGCTACCAAGGAAAGAACAGTATATCTCCTGCAAGAATATTAGACAGGTGATCAATGCTATCAAAAAGCTCGCTATCCGGGGGGCTCCTGCCATTGGACTCGCCATAGCCATGGGGCTTGCCCTTGAAGCCCAGAGGTTGCAAGCAAAAAACATTGGTGAGTTTGTCCGGAAGTTTGATAAGCTCTGTAAAACTGCCAGTACTGCGCGTCCCACTGCAGTAAATCTTCTCTGGGCCATTGAGCGGATGCGGGCTGTTATTATTGAAAATCCTGAGGCGGATATTGAGTTCTTGAAAAAGAGCCTCTGGGAGGTTTCGGAAAAAATAAGGGAAGAAAACATAGTGCTGGATGCGGCAATAGGAAAACATGGTGAAGTAGTCATTGAAGACGGAATGAATGTGTTAACCTACTGTAACACGGGGACCTTAGCCACTGGCGGAAGCGGTACTGCACTGGGGATAATCAGGACTGCATGGAGAAAGGGTAAGCGAATCCACGTTTATGTGTGTGAGACAAGACCTTTGCTGCAGGGTGGTCGATTGACAGTGTGGGAATTGCTTAATGACAATGTTCCCATGACACTTATAACCGATAACGCTGCCGGTTATCTGATGGAAAGTAAAATTATTAATCTAGTCATAGTGGGTGCAGACAGAATCGCCACAAATGGTGATACGGCAAATAAAGTAGGTACGTATTCTCTCGCTGTGCTCGCTAAAGAAAACGGTATTCCCTTCTATGTGGCAGCACCGCTGTCGACTTTTGATCCTACTATTAAAAAAGGACTAGAGATACCAATAGAAATTCGAGATCCAAGAGAAGTAACGCATGTGAACGGGAAGAAGATAGCTCCGGATGGTGTTAATGCTTATAATCCAGCTTTTGATATAACGCCGAGTAAATATATCACCGGAATTGTAACGGAGAATGGGATAGCTAGAAGACCACTGAGCAGGTCTTTGAGACAGTTGTTAATAAAGCATTGATTGTCGGTATGACGAAGGAGATGTTTCTGATTTTCTCACTCAAGGAGGTACTAGATGGTTGAAAAAGCAGACAAGATCTGGATGGATGGGAATTTGATACCGTGGGACGAAGCTCAATTGCACGTGTTAACTCATTCGCTCCACTATGGAATGTCGGTATTTGAAGGAATAAGGTGTTACAGGTGTACAGAGGGAACTTCAGCTGTTTTCAGACTCAAGGAACACGTGAGAAGACTTTTTGATTCTGCCCACGCCCTGTTGATGAAAATACCTTACAGCCAGGATGAGATTTTTCAGGCAATTATAGATACTTTGAAAGCTAACGGTCAGGACGAAGCCTACATAAGGCCGATTGCTTTCATAGGAGAGGGGGCCATGGGTTTGCACCCTCAGGATAATCCCATTCATACGGCTATTATAACCTGGAAATGGGGAGCTTACCTTGGCGAAGAAGGCTTGCTCAAGGGTATTCGTGCAAAAATATCATCGTTTACGAGACATCACGTGAATATAATGATGACCAAAACGAAAACGGCTGGAAACTACGTTAATTCCACGCTGGCCAAACTGGAAGTTACCCGGGCAGGATACGACGAGGCCATAATGCTCGACCCGGAAGGTTACGTGGCCGAAGGAACCGGTGAAAATATCTTTATAGTTAGAGATAATAGAATAAAGACTCCTCCGCTTACCTCGATACTGGGTGGAATTACCAGAGACTCGGTGATCGCCATTGCTAAGGATGAGGGCTTTGAAGTTGAAGAGAAACGCTTCAGCCGTGATGAGCTCTATATTGCAGATGAGGTGTTTTTCACGGGTACGGCAGCCGAAATAACACCGATCAGGGAAATTGATGACAGAATAATCGGCTCTGGTTCTCCCGGACCCGTTACCAAGAAATTGCAGGAAATATTTTTCGGGGTTGTCAAAGGAGAAGTGGAAAAATACAAGCACTGGCTGAGTTATGTGGAGTAGCGTGGTGTTTTGTCTGACAGCGAAAATCAAGTTGAGAGGTGAAATAGATTATGGCGAAGAAAAGTTCTCCTAGAAAAGATTTTGAACAGCTTACGGAAAAGCTTTTCTGGGAACGAAAACTTGTATGGGATTGTGTTTCAACAGAAGAAAAGGATGCTATTTTTTCGTTTGCTGAAAGATATAAGAGTTTTCTTGATCAGAGCAAAACCGAGAGGGAATGTGTAAAAAGCATCGTGTCCTTGGCGAAAGAGAAAGGATTTGTTCCGTGGAAAGAAGCCAGGGAAAAGGGATCAAGGAAAGTATACTGGGTCCATCAGGATAAAACAGTTTATCTTGCTGTAATGGGGAATAATGATGTTCTAGACGGGCTGGCTATAATAGCGTCGCATCATGATTCTCCTCGATTGGACCTCAAGCAAAACCCGCTGTATGAAGAAGTTGATCTGGTCTTTTTGAAGACTCATTATTACGGTGGAATAAAAAAATATCAATGGCTTGCTAGACCTTTGGCCCTGCACGGGAAAGTAATATTGCAGGATGGTACCGAGCTTGAGTTCAGAATAGGAGAAGACGAGAGCGACCCTGTTTTCACCATTGCAGACTTGTTGCCTCACCTTGCCAGAAAAATTCAGGGTGAGAAAAAGGTTAGTGAGGCTTTCGAGGGTGAAAAGCTGAATCTGCTGGTTGGCAGTATTCCTCTCGGTGATTCAAAGGTGAAAGAGAGGTTCAAGCTGGCCATCATTAATTACTTAAACGAAAAATACGGAATGACAGAAGAAGATTTTTCCAGTGCTGAGCTTGAAGTTGTTCCTGCCGGGAAAGCTAAAGACCTGGGTTTTGACAGGAGTCTTGTGGGCGCTTATGGTCATGATGACAGGTCCAGTGTTTATACCTCTCTGGAAGCAATTATGGAGCTTGAGGAAGTTCAGAGAACAGCACTGGCGTGTTTCTATGACAAGGAGGAGATAGGAAGCGAAGGAAGTACCGGAGCCAAGTCCAGGTTTTTTGAACTGGTTATTAGCAATATCCTGGAACTGCAGGGGAAGGAAGCTAACGTGTCAAATATTCTGGAAGTTCTTGCAAATTCCCGGGCTATTAGCGCCGATGTAAACGGGGCGCTGGATCCTGATTATCAGGAAGTGCATGAAAAGCGAAACGCAGCCAGGATAGGATACGGGATTTGCGTGACTAAGTTTACCGGATCAGGTGGCAAATACCATTCAAGTGATGCTCACGCTGAATATCTGGCCTGGTTGAGACGGCTGTTTAACAGAAATAATGTTGTATGGCAAACTGGTGAACTGGGGAAGATTGATGAAGGAGGCGGTGGAACAATTGCGAAGTTTCTTGCTTCGTACGGGATGAATATAGTGGATTGTGGTACCCCGCTTCTTTCCATGCATTCTCCCTTTGAAATTGCGAGCAAGGCAGATCTGTACATGACGAAAAAAGCCTTCAAGGTGTTCTGGAAAGGAGATAGTTAGGGGAATTAATTTCACAACGCAAAAAAGTAAAGCGAGGTGAACATTGGTTTTAGAAAAAATTGGTGCAAAGAAGGCAGAGTCCGCAGAAGAACTTATTAAGGCCGAAACCGGTGATATAAGGGAACTCAGGACCCACGAAAGGTATATCGTCGGGACGGTGGCAGTTTTATGGGCCCTGTATCAACTTGCACTACCCAGTGTTCTTGTCATAGATAGCACCCGGGAAAGGGCAATACATTTAACCTTTGCCATGGTGTTATTGTATCTGCTTTTTCCGTGCCTTCGACGGAAAAGAAAATTCCTCGGGTATCTTGCAGTTAGAGATCGCATCCCCTTCATCGATTATTTGTTTGCAATAGCCGGTGGTCTGGCGGCTCTTTACCTGGCCCTGGACTATAACGGAATAGCTATGCGCATGGGGATTCCCAATACTCGTGACGTGATAATGGGCACAATCCTGGTCATCCTGCTGCTGGAAGCTACAAGGCGAGTTATCGGTCCTGCTCTATCTGTAATAGCAGTGATATTCACCATTTATGCGTTTTTTGGTCCGTATATGCCGGATGTTATTGCTTTTAAAGGGGTATCCCTGAGAAAGTATTTGAGTACTATATGTCTGTCCACAGAGGGTATCTACGGTATCCCGCTGGGTGTTTCATCATCTATTGTATACCTGTTTGTATTGATGGGTGCATTGCTAGATAAAGCCGGCGCGGGAGAATTCTTTACTAATCTGGCACTATCCATACTTGGAAGATTCAAGGGTGGGGCTGCCAAGGCAGCGGTGGTTGCCAGTGCGGCTACTGGACTTGTGTCAGGATCCAGCATTGCAAATATTGTAACCACGGGACCTTTTACAATTCCACTGATGAAGAAGATCGGTTATCCGCCAAAGAAAGCCGCCGCCGTGGAAGTTGCAGCAAGCACCGACGGACAAATTATGCCGCCCATCATGGGGGCCGCCGCATTCATCATAGCTGAGTATGTGAACGTACCTTACCTAACAGTGGTTAAAGCAGCAGCCATTCCGGCTTTCGCGTCTTATTTTGGTCTCTTCTGCATCACGCACCTCGAAGCATCAAAGCTTGGCATAAAAGGGCTACCCCCAGAAGATCTCCCAAAATTTAAAGAAGTGTTAAAAAATGGAATACATTACCTGATCCCATTACTAGTGCTACTTAATGAATTGGTTTACTTGAGGCACACCCCTGTAACGGCTGCTTTTAGAACTATAATTTTGTTGTTTGCAATCATTTTCTATCAGGAAATACGGAAAGCCATCATTGCCAGAAAGAATTTGTTTTCTGCCTTTTATGAAGCCATAAAACTGATTATAGAAGGTCTTATAAAAGGATCCAAGAACATGCTTTCCGTGGGTCTTGCCTGTGCTTCAGCAGGTATAATCGTTGGCGTTGTGGACATGGGTATTGGTGGGATGATATCAGAGGTTGTTGAATACCTTTCACATGGAAATATTTTTCTGCTTCTTTTCATCACTGCTACAGCAAGTCTTATCATCGGTATGGGGCTGCCCACCACAGCCACTTATATTGTTATGGCTTCTTTGACTGCTCCCGTGATCGTCGAAGTTGGTGGAAACCTCGGTTTTATCATACCGATTATGGCTGCTCACCTGTTCTGTTTTTATTTCGGAATCCTTGCCGATGATACTCCTCCGGTTGGACTCGCGGCGTACGCAGCTTCAGCAATTGCCATGTCTGAACCTGTGCCTACTGGTATCCAGGGTTTCAAGTACGATATCCGAACGTCGTGTATTGCGTTTATGTTTGTATTTAATCCAGAATTAATTTTAAATGGTATCAACAGCTGGTCAAAGGGGATGTTAATATTTGTTATGGCTCTCATAGGCATGTCGTCCTTTGAATGTTTTGCGCAGAACTGGTGCATAACGAGAAACAAGTGGTATGAGATCCCGTTTTTCCTTGCAACAGCTTTCGTGCTATTTCATCCCGGTGCCATTGCTGGCTTTTTTGGAATACATTCAGACAAAAAGTATTTCTTCTACATTCTTGGCCTGCTGATTTATGCACTTGCTGTATTCATGCAAAAGATTAGATTAAGAGCCGGGGAAGAAGCCGGAAATTTGACTCCTGCTTAAGAAGGGTTCGTGACTGAAAGATATTAGGAAATTGCGTTGAATAGAAGGTTTGCCATACTAAAAACTTTCCCCGTTGCTCTTCAACTCCTTACAATTTTAAGGCTACCATCAAAGATTGAAATAAAAGCGAAAACCGTAGCTGAGTCCATGGCTTGGTTTCCACTGGTTGGCCTTTTGATAGGGTTCATTCTTGGGAGAATCTGGTATATCATGAGCTTTGTGTTCCCTCCGTTACTTGTGTCTCTCCTTGTTGTTATGACGGTTGCAATCATCACAAGAGGTTTG
>QMLL01000059.1 GCA_003646715.1 Deltaproteobacteria bacterium | reverse complement strand
TTTCCGAGAGGCCCGACATGCTGATTTCCTTGAGCAATGTACCACATCTTGGCATCGTTCATAATTTTTCCTCCTTTTGAAAGGTTTTCTTGTTAAATGTGTAGCGTTTTAGTTAAAATTAAAAAAGAACGATTAGAAAGACTGACCCGAACCATAACTTCCAGGTATCATCGTATTCCGACATTTGCATGACATTAATAATTGAAGAAATCCTCGAACGTGTGATAAGCAGATCTCTAATTATTCCACCGAAAATAAGTATAACAAGGTTTATGTTTGCCCTGATAATATAGTATTTCCATTACTTTGACAAATAATTCAAATTTACTGGAGACCTTAAATTGGAAAACTTCTTATCAATCCTTCAGACCTGCCAACCCAGATCCGATATTTTGACTTCCGAGTTCAACCCGGAAATATTTACTGCCAACCTGGGTGAAGTGGTTAGATTTTACAAGGGCGAGAAAACGAGCACATCAGACATCTATACCGACGCGGAAAAATTTTTCACAGATGCCACCTACCCCACCCAGGGCCTTTTAAATCTTTTCAGAAATGTTCTTCGCAGAGTCACAAAAAATGACGGTACCGCACCTGGTACCACAAGGCTTGAATCAGGATTTGGGGGAGGAAAAACTCACGGATTAATCGGCATTGTTCATCTGATCAAACACGGGACAAAGCTCAAACACTTTGTTTCCTTCATAGAACCGGATCTGTTGCCATCGCCGGATACGGTCAGATTTGCAGGAATTGTGGGAACAGAACTAGATTTACACAAAACAATCGGGAAAAAGACAAAAACGCATACGCTCTGGGGAGAAATAGCCCTTCAACTTGGAGGACATCAATTATACGAAGAACTTGAACCCGAAGTTTCTTCCCTCAGCGCTCCTGGAAAACAATTCTTTGATAAAGTTTTCGGAAATCAACCCTGTGTTATCCTCATTGACGAACTTGCTCAGTATGCAACGAGGCTCAAATTTGACCACCCGGGGGCAGAACAGCAATTATCCGCCTTTTTGCTTGCACTAATGGGATATTCTGCCAGTCGCAACAACCTGTCAATAGTAATAACCCTGGCGGGCGGTTCAGATATTTTTGGTACCGAAACGGAACGTCTAAGAGAAACTATTGAGAATGAAGGTGGTAAAACGGTTCAGATCAATGAAGTCGATCAGGAAATAAGGCAACTCGCTCAGGATCTCAGAACCATTTCAGCCCGGCAGGAACAGGCTATCACGCCGGTCACTCCTGATGAATTGCCAAGAATAATGGCAAAACGTCTTTTTGAAAACATTGATTACCTTGCGGCGGAGCAGACAGCATTTCAATACGTGGAAATGTACAGCAAAAGCTCCGAGGTACCAGGATTTTCAAAAGAGCTTAGGTACCAGAAAATTATAGAAAAACACTATCCTTTCCATCCTACTCTAATTGATCTTCTGGACAGGAAATTGAGTATCATTCCAACTTTTCAACGTACAAGAGGCCTCTTAAGGGTGCTGACCTTAACTATCAGAACCATATGGGAAAAGCAGCTGGATATTCCATTAATCCATTCCTGTCATATTGATCTCTACGACAGCAAAACCGTAGACGAATTATTCGGCAGAACTGACACCAGTGAGTTGAAAACGGTGCTCAGCGCCGATATTGGAAGTTGTGCTCCCGATTCCCAAAATTCCAGGTTATCAAGGGCCCAACAACTGGATCGAGAAAAACCTCACCCACATGGTTACCCTGTTCATGAATGGACATGGAAAGTGGTGCTCCTTCATAGTCTCGTTGGAAGATCAGGAGAACACGGAAAGTCCATCTTTGGAATAAGCAAAGAAGAGGCAGCATTAGAAGTATCATTTCCTGGTCTGGAGCCCGTCTTCGTTGCAAGGGCACTGGACTCCCTAGAAGAGCAGGCTTTTTACCTCAAAAAGGACCCGAAAACCGGAAAGTTTTTTGCCTCGCTGGAACCCACAATCAACAAGATTATTGCAGAAGCAGAAAAAGAGATAATAGAGAACAGGGTTAATTCAGTGCTTGCTGGGATAACCCATGAAATTATTCCAGAAATAGAAGGTTTTGAAACCATCGTTGGGGTAATAAAGCCTGCTGATATTCCCGACAGGGCGGATAAACCAAAACTTGCTGTCCTTGATATCAATTTGAAAAAAGTTCCCGTTAAAGATTTTTTCACCAGCACCGGAGAAAAAGCAAGGATATATCAGAATCTGGTTTTTCTTCTCGTGCCCAGAACTGTCGAGTCAGAAAAAGAGACACGAAAAAAATTTGTACAGGAAAATATATCCAGGCACGTGAATTATCTAAAAAAGATTACTCGGTCAAACCTGGCCTGCAAAAGAATTCTTAATAACCCTGAACGTTACGGACTGAAGAGAGCATCAAAACCGTATGAGGAAATACAACAAACATATAGAGAAAATGAATCAGTCATAAAAAGAGAAATCCTGTCTCTCTATGACTCGTTATGGTACCCGGGTGAAAATGGTGAATTGATAAAGAGAGAACTTGGAAAAGGCGCGGGAGAAACTCCGGAAACACTTGCCACTGAGATTAAGAGAACTCTCACAGATAATGGTAAGCTACTGACAACAGATTTTGCAAAAACCAGAGAAGCAGTTTATAGCATGGCTCGACTGTTTTTTAGACAGCACGAAGATCTATCCTTAAAAAAAATAAAACAGGCATTCCTTTGCCAGCGAGGCTGGCCCATTTGCGTTGACGAAAATGCTCTAGATACTTTGCTCAGGGCAGGGATAAAACAGGGAGTCTGGGGAATCTACAAGGAACAAATGATCGGGTTAATACCCAACGTTTACGTGTGTCTCGAAAACTGCGATAACCCGCTTCCGGATAATATCAGAATCCCTGATGACTGGCGAATAATTAAGGCACAGGCCATAGTTGAACGCGGCTGGTTTCCGATCGTGGATCCTCGCAAGAAAGTCTCGCCTATAGAAGTACTGAGAGAAGAGTTACAAGAGTCGGTTCCACGCAAGCTCATTCTGGATGAGCCCGAAGGAGTGATAGAAATCCTGGCGAATTTGGGTTCTCTCTACAGGCGCGGAGCAAAATCATAAATTACAAAAATGGAACTGGAAAATGTCAGAATAGGAGGAAGCGGACTCTTGAATATGTCAATAACCGATATTGATTCAAGAAGTATTGTTGAGATCGCCGAATTATTCGAACTTTTAGGCGAAAAGGCCATTGTTGACGACAAGTCGAGAGCATTAATAGAAATAGAAAACCACGGGATTGATTGCATTCTGGCCGAATCCATGACAGAAGCAGGTGCAAGAGAAATCTGAGCCTTTGACTTCCACGCCCAAACCAGCACATTGTGAACAAATCACCGGTCCCCCATCTGCTTAAACATAAAAAAATGGTTAATAGCATTTCAATAGTTGTATATAATCGCACACCAGTATGGATAACGATACGAAATTCATTGAAAAAGGATTTCCGTGCCATCAGGTGGGGGCAGAGACCGCCCGAGAAAGAAACACCGGGAAGGCACCTCCTACTCATCGCCTTCATGTATGGTGGGCAAGACGTCCACTTATACCATCCAGAGCCGCGGTTCTGGGTTCTTTGCTCCCTTCTGACAGCGATCCAGGGAAATTCTTGCTTGATCTTGGGATCAGAAAACTTGTCAATGGAGAATCCAAGTTTATCCCTGCCAATCCTGCCGGGGCAAAAGAACAAATCCTAAAAGCCAAAGAAAGCGGAATAAAGCTCAGCCCAGAAGAAAGTTATGGATACAGGAGGGCTTTTTTACACATCCCCCTGACAAAACCGCGAGAAGAAAAAAAGATCCTGGACCCCATGGCCGGAGGAGGATCAATTCCGTTTGAAGCTCTCAGGCTGGGACATTTTGTTTATACAAACGAGCTGAATCCTGTTGCAACGGTCATTCTGCACGCGACTCTGAAGTATCCTTCTATGTTTGGTGAAGAATTGGCTGAGGACATAGAAGACTGGGGAGAAAAAATTTATCAAGAACTACTGGAAAAGACAGACAGGTTTTATCCCGAACACGAAAATGAAGACATAAAAGCATTCCTCTATGTCCGTGAAATAATATGCCCCTCGTGCCATAACTGGTCTCCACTGTTTAACAATAAGTATCTGTCTAAAGCAGCGGGGAACATCTGGGGGGTAGAAATTGTTCCAGAGACTCCAGAGGTTTCCTTTCGGTGCGTGAAATTCGAAAATGCTGCTTCGTGTCAGGACTTAAAAAAGGGAACTATCCTCCGGGGCACAGCTCAGTGTGTACATTGTAACCAGGCAATACCCGGAGAAGAAATCAAAAAGCAGGCTAGAGGAGAATCTCGTCTTGGAAAATGGCGCGAAAGAATTTATGCAATATCTTTCACCCGGATGATTCCAACAGGTAAATTCTACAAGACGGGTGTCAAAAAGGGGCAAGAAAAATTTAAGCTCGAAAGATCTTTTCGCACACCTGACAGCACAGACGTTGCTGCTCTTAAAGAAACCGAAAGATTTATCCAAACAAAAATGGAAGATTGGCTTGATTCGGTGCTGATTCCTACTGAAAGAATTCCTCCTGGAAATGATATTCGGCCTGTACTTTACGGAATGACGGAGTGGCGTCATCTGTTTACTCCCCGACAGTTGCTTTGCCATGTAACTCTTGTTGAAACATTAAACAAGCTAAAACCCGATATTCTTGAAGACCTCGGGAAAGAAAAAGGCAAAGCTGTAATAACTTATTTGCAATTCGCCATTGACAAAGGGCTGGACTACAATAGCAGACAAACCAGGTGGGTACCTCAAAGAGGAATAATCACGGGAACATTTGCACGACACGACTTTTCAATAAAGTGGACTTTTGGAGAAATGATTGCCTCCAAGATGTTTAAATGGGGGTTAAAACAGGTAACTGATGCCTACCGAGAGATTTGTTACCTATTGAATGAGGAATCATTAAAATCACCTGGCAAAACCCCTCTGACCATAACCAATTTCCCCGGAGATCACCTGCCGTTTCTGCAAGATAAAGCTATAGATATAATATGCACCGACCCACCTTATTACGACAATGTTCAATATGCCGAGCTATCTGATTACTTTTATGTCTGGCAAAAAAGAACTTTGAAAGACCTTTATCCCGATCTATTCAGCCGCACTTTAACTGATAAACGCTCCGAAGCCGTTGCAAGCGTAGCTCGTTTCAAAAGCAGATCGAGAATTTCTCCAGAGCTTAGTCCAAGGCTAAAAGCAAGGCAGGACTACGAAAACAAAATTAAGGCGATTTTTAGAGAATGCCACAGAGTTTTAAAAGATGACGGTATCATGACACTGATGTTCACACATAAAAGGGAAGAAGCTTGGGAAAGCATCGCCATGGGACTTATAGAATCCGGCTGGGTTATCACATCTTCTTTTCCGGTAGACACCGAATTTGAATACTCTACGCATATTAGAGAAAAAGCAGCTGCGACCAGTACCATATTCCTGACTGCAAGAAAGAAAAGAAGTGGTTGTAAAGAACCTGCGTCCTGGAGCGGCCTGGGAAATACGGGCGTAAAATTTAAACTGAGGAAGATGGTAAAAGACGGACTAAAAGAGTTCAGAAAACTGGATCTAAACGAAGTAGACATACTTCTGGCTTCGTACGGTCGAGCCCTCCATGCACTGTCTTCAGAGTGGCCGGTATTGGATGGAGATGAGCTCGTCACTCCTTCGCGAGCTATTTTCGAAGCATCACTCCTGGTAGCAGAATCTCGCTTCGAAGAAATCACAGAGGGGCGATTGAACCGTAAGAGCCTGGATAACGAAACCGCTATGGCAGTCTTTGTCTTGTCCGGATGGGGAATAAAAGAAGTGCGGTTCGACGTTTTAAGAAAAATAGCTCTTGCTCTGGCATTGGAATGGGTGAGCAAATCAGGAAACTATCCTATAAAACCAGGAGAAGTTGCATTTTGCCCGATTAAAAAACACGAGTACTTATCCTTTGATTTGCTTGGTGAAAATGCAAGAAAGAAAGGGGTTTACTCATCATTCGTAAAATACGGGAATGTCCTAAGACTGGTATTACCTGAACAAAAACATCCGGATCGCCTCGAAAATCCTCTTTCGGACTGGGACAGGCTTTACGGGATCATCATGGGTTACAGAACAAAATCTTTTGGCGGAATAGAAGAGTACATTGCAAGAGGAAAAATCGTTAATCTAGCTGTAGTTGGTGATCTTCTGAAACTCTGGGAAAAATACGCAGACGACGAAAAACTGAGGCAGGAAGCCAGAAACATCGCATTCTTTTTAAGACAACAGGTTGACAAACGCTGGTAAGCAGCTTTCAGCTACGGTCCCAGAAAAGCTTCAATCTTATCTTTTTGAATTCCCTCGTGCTAAATAGAACCCTGTAGTCTTTCAAAGACGGGAGCCTTGCAAGTTTTGCGGCAATACTCAGGCATTCCTCTTTCGTCTTACCATGAACCATTGCATATAGATTGTAAGGCCAATCGGGATGAGCAGGGCGATGGTAGCAATGGGTAACTTCAGGTTGTCTGGCCAGATATTCACCAAGAGAATCAAGTTCTTCGTCCTTGCAGTGCCACACTATCATGCCATTGGCTGTGAATCCAGCCCGTCGATGATCCAGTACTGCAGCAAACCGCCTTATTACACCACCTTTATCCTTGGATATTAACCACTCGAGGAGAAAGTCTTCAGTGACACCCAATTGGTTCGCCCACACGGAAAATGGTCTTGGATCCAGCGGAAGATCTTCTTGCACGCACCGCACTATTCGAATGTTTTCTTCGGTGGGCTCAAAATGCTTTTTTGGCGAAATATCCGGGAATTCATCTTCCTCGTCGTCAAAGTCATTATCCTCGCCCATCACATCAAGGACCATAGCAAGCTTGTATTTTTTAACAGCTGGGAGAATGATTGTTGGATGTGAACACGATTCTCTTCTTAAAATTTCTACCACTTCTTCAAGAGACCTGTCTGGCGGAACAGCAATTGTGAACCACAAATTGTAAGATCCAGGCCTCAAGTAATTGTGACTTACACCAGGATATTGATTTATGACGTCAGCTACTTCATCCAGTTTCTCGGGAGGAACTTTCATAGCTACAAGGCTAGTTTTGTAACCAAGGGCTGAGGTATTAAAAATAGCGCTTATCTGCCTTATTACTCGATTTTCCTTAAGTTCCCGGATGTGATCTATTACTTCTGCTTCAGAGATTCCAATCAAATCTCCAAGCTTCCTGTACGGTTTCTCTTCCAGAGGGAACCGGCGCTGTACCAGATCCAATACTTTTTTTTGTTCGTCAGTAAAAGAAGGCTTGTTTTCTTTCATATAAGTGTGAGGCATTTCCTATTTTTTGATTTTAATTTTTCTTTATAGTATCTAGCACATTAAGTTGCAAGCGGTAAGAAAATTGTCTAGAAAGCTACTATGCTATGAGCAGAAAGAGACAAAAAAAGGAATGCGTGTGCTGTTGCTGCAAACAGAAAGTGATGTTTTGCTGGTCATGCCCTTGTGGATTTCAAATCTGCTCGGCGTGCATGGATGAAATCATGTGGGGAATGACATGCAACGGGATCACCTGGCAGTGCCCGGATTGTGGGGCTATTAGACCCTTCTGACGAACGTGCTTTGGAAATGAGAAATATCACATGAAGTTGGCCATCCTGTGGGACGAATCATTTCTGTGGGGCCTGATAACTTTCTGGTCCTGCAAATCAGCTGGAATACCTTTCGATCTGGTAAGATCGGATGAAATTAAACTAGGTATACTGGACAACTATCAAATTTTATTGGTCCCAGGGGGTTGGGCAGCTCAGAAGGGCAAATCCCTGGGAGATACTGGAAAACAAAAAGTTAAGGAGTTCATCAGATCGGGGGGAAGTTTTCTCGGTTTCTGCGGAGGTGCAGGTCTAGCGCTTGACGTACCTTATGGTCTTTCTCTTCTGCCTCTAAAAAGGAAAGAAGCAAAAAACAGGCTTGTGAACTTCAGCGGAGGTGTTCTACTCAATCCCGTCGATACATCGCATCCACTATGGGAAAAATTATCTCGTCCTTACGAATTCTACGTGTGGTGGCCTTCTCAATTTGACCTCGAGAACAACCACAAAGTAAAAATAATCGCACATTACAAGAATAGTGGAA
>QMLL01000058.1 GCA_003646715.1 Deltaproteobacteria bacterium | reverse complement strand
CCTGATTTTTTCTCAATTAGGTATGAAATTTCCGGTGGAACTTCGGCGTTCATTGCGAGTTCTTTAAGTTCCTTTTCGGCTCTTATAAGCTGCTGGTTATTTTCTATGTCTACTTTACCTTCCATCATCAAGTCTGTTATCACAACGTCAAATTCCGTGGCCTCAAGCCGTTCCTTTGCTGCAAACGGATCTATGGATGCCTCTACATGGTATCCTTCTTTGCTTAGGTAAAACTCAGATGCTTTACACACATTTGGATCATCGTCAAGTACCAATATCCTGAACTTTTTGCCCATCAGATCTTCTTCCTTCTGACGGATCAGATCAATTAATCTGTCTTCCTGTTTTCTCGTGGGCAGGTAATAGTAGATACCAATGGTTACCATTGCCATCCCGAGTATAAAAATTACGGCGTCTGTTATAGTCCACCATCCCACACCGAAATAACGCATGAGTCCCGTGGCAAGAGCTATAAACGCAACACCTGTTCTTATGAAAGCCAGCTCCGTTCGTGCCTTGGCTGGGAATATTGGCATCAATTAGTGGACCCTCGTCCTTAATGCGAGTATCGTTTGCTTGGTTTTGATGCATTCGATTTCTCCTGAGTCTATTAGCATATTTATTTATTATAATATCACCAGATTCTTTTTTGATCCACTGGTTATAAAAAGTTTTTTGCAAGGCCAGTTCCTGGTAACAGAGTAAGGTTTCTAAAGCTACCGGAAGGACTTGTTCACTCGTTCAAATTAAGATACTAATATTTTTAGCTGTATAAGAAAATTCTTGCCCCCCAATTTCTCAAGATTTATTTCCAATACAGTACCGTGCTTCACGTTTGGCGGAATTCGGACCTTCACATGCACAGAAGTTGTGATAGTCCCTTTGCCGAGGCACTGGGGGCACGTAAAAAAGCCTACATTTCCTCTGCCGCCACAGAAAATGCAAGGCTTCTCAATGGGTATGGATAGTGGTAGGTAACCGCCAGCTTCAGCTTCTTCAGGGGTAAGTATAATTTCAGCTGTGTAAGTACGGGATCTCGGTGGCCTGAAAGAATGCGAGAAAATTGAACTTATATCTTCAAACAGATCCTCAAAAAAAGAAAAAAACGGATCGGATCTTGAGCGGGTAAAGCTCCGCGGGTAGTCCCTGTAAATTGTCCTGCTCTTGCGTTCAGCTCTTCTCAGCGATTCATCATAGGCTCTTTTTTTCTCCGGATCCTTCAAAACGTCATATGCTTCCTGAATTTCGATAAATTTCTCCTTGTCCGGAGATTTTGACACATCCGGATGGTGATCCTTCACGGCACGACGATAAGCACTCTTTATCTCTTCTTGGTCAGCGTCACGTCTGACACCCAAGATGAGATAATAGTCTTTCGCCATCCCAGAATCCCTCCGGAATGTTTAGTTTTTTTAAACGGGAGGCAAGCCTCCCGTTTGTTTGTTATGCAGCTTTTACTTCGATTTTTCGAGGTTTGACCGCTTCCACTTTTGGAAGTACGAGCCTTAAGACTCCGTCAGTCATTGTAGCAGAAATTTTGGATTGGTCAATGACGTTGGAAAGAGCAAATTTCCTGTAGTATTTCCCGATCTCGTATTCCTGAAGCAAGTATTTTTCATCTTCTCCGATGTTATAATCTACTTCTCCTTCGATTGTAAGTTCGTTATCACGCAGATCAATATTTAACTTGTCAGGGCTTACACCTGGCAAGTCAGCAACTATCGTGATCGCCTCAGGGGATTCGAATATGTCAACACTCGGGAGAAACACAGGCCCTTCCTTTAACTGTTCTCCTTCAGTGGTTATCTGTGCTTTTTCTTTTACTTGCATTTCTTTTTCAGACATACATCACACCTCCCAAATTTATTTTCATTCAATCTTATCCGCTTTTTACTTCGATCTGTTTAGGCTTGGATTCAGGTGCTTTCGGCAGTACGATTTCCAGCACTCCGTTTTTGCTTGTTGCTGTTACCTTGTCTGCATCAATCTTGGTTGGTAAGCTTATGATTCTTCTGAAGATCCCGCCTTCTCTCTCACGCCGATGATACGTAACGTTCTCGCCTTCTTCCGGTATCTTGCGTTCACCCTTGATTATAAGGCTGTTATCTTCTATGGATATTTCAATATCTTCCGCTTTTATACCGGGAAGTTCTGCACGCACGTAAATATTGTTGGCGTCTTCGGAAATGTTCACAGCCGGAAATACACCTGCAGTTCTTCCCAAACCTCTTGTCGGGAAAAATGCACCTATTAATCGATCCATTTCTCTTTTCATTCTTTCCAGTTCAGCAAACGGGTCTCTTTCCCAACCCATCAATCCTGGTGTCCATCTTATCAATGCCATGACTTCATACCTCCTTTTTTTATGTTCTATTATTTAACCTTAATTTTTATTTTGCTTTCCTTACCTTCTTTCTTTTTGGGTATTACTATCTTCAAAACTCCATCTTTATAAGAAGCATCCACTTTCTCTTCATTTACTTCTACGGGTAAAGTGATACTTCTCGTAAATGTCCCGTACTGACGTTCCATCATGTAGAAGTTCTTATCTTTCTCCTCTTTTTCTTGTTTCTTCTCACCCTTTATTGTTAATATATTGTCGCTTATGCTTATATCAAAATCCGATGGGCTCATTCCTGGTATTTCTGCTTTGACTATGATATTCTTCTTATCTTCCAGAACATCGACAGAAGGCCATATTTCACCTTCTCCACCAAATATCTCTGGTAAACTGGAGCTAAAATTTCTTATGAATTTATCAAATAACTCATCTATATCGTCTTTGAGTCTTGGTACTTCCCGTTTCTTTCTCCATGGAGTAAGATCCAACATTTATATCCCTCCTTTCGGTTTTATATATGGAGAGGTAAATCCTCTTTTTCTCCTAAGATATCTTCTTCACAGAGAATCTAAGTATCACTATTGAGGATGTCAACATCCCGAGAGGAATTTATTTTTGTGGGAGAGCTCGTGGAACCACTGAAGTATAAGAGGGGTGCCCGGGAAGTGAAAAAAGTATGGTGCGTTTCTTTTACGTTCTGGCTCTAAAGATTAACCTTACGGGGATCATGTCGAAAGAAAATCGTTTCCGAATTTCGTTTATCAAATATCTCTTGTAGGAAAAATGTATACCATCCGGGTAGTTACAAAATATGACGATTGTCGGGGGAGCCACAGATGCCTGTGTGGCGTAGTAAAATTTAATTCGCCTGTTGCGGTACATAGGTGGTTCGTGCTTGAAAGTAATTTCCTCAAAAAACTGGTTGAGCTTGCTAGTCGGGATCCGTGTTTGATACTGCTCATATATTTTATTCACGAGGGGAAAAATCTTAAAAACCTTTTCTCCTGTGAGCGCAGAGATCGTGATTATCGGAGCATGTGGAATAAATCTCAGTGCATACCGCGTTTCTTCCAGGAGTCTTTTCAACCTGGATGGATCTTTCTTGACGATATCAATTTTGTTTATAGCTATAATACAGCCCCTGGCCCTATCCGAGATATACCCCGCAATCCTGCAATCCTGGTCAGTGATTCCCAGTTCCCCGTCGATTATTAAAACGGCTACGTGACATCTTTCGATACTCTGGATTGCTTTTATTACGCTAATTTTTTCTATTTTTTCCCTTGTTTTCCCTTTTCGCCTGATCCCTGCAGTATCAATCAACTGGTATTTCTTGCCTTTAAATTCAATTTCCGTGTCCACGGAATCGCGGGTAGTTCCCGGTTCCGAACTAACCAGGCATCTTTCGTCTCCAACAAGCCTGTTAATCAAAGATGATTTACCGGCATTAGGCCGTCCCACAATAGCGAGTCGAATTACTTCTTCCTCTTCTTCCGCGGCCGGTATTTCTCCAACGAGTTCCCGTAGCTCGTCCACTACTTTCTTCATGAATTTTTTAAATCCGTGCCCGTGTGCAGCAGACACAGGGATAAGCTCATCTATTCCAAGCTGGTAAAAGTCATAGGCAAGCTGTTCCTGTTCCGGGCCATCAACCTTGTTTACTACATGCAATACCGGTTTGTTGCCTTCCCTTAGAAGCTGGCATATTATTACATCTTCAGGAGTGGGACCTGTCTTGGCATCGCCGACAAAGATTACAAGGTCTGCTTCATCCATAGCCAGGATGGCCTGTTTTCTTACATCTTCATCAATTCTGTCTGTACCCTTTTCACGAAATCCGCCGGTATCAACCACCAAAAACGGGTATTCGTCCCAGGAAGCTCGGGAGTAAATCCTGTCCCTTGTTATCCCTGGTTGGTCATCTACCAGGGCTTTACGCTGCCTGACTATCCGGTTAAAAAGCGTAGACTTCCCCACGTTAGGTCTTCCTACTATTGCCACTACAGGGAGCCTTGCTGAAGTTTTACCGGGAATTTGAGGTACTTTTTCGTTCATTTCATTTTCTCGATCAATAAAAAACCCAACCGTGCAGGTTGGGTTGATTTACCGTATTTGGTGGAGCTGAGCGGGATCGAACCGCCGACCTCCTGAATGCCATTCAGGCGCTCTCCCAAACTGAGCTACAGCCCCACGCTTTCAACTTATAACAAATAATTAACCCTGAAGTCAATATTTAATCATGGAGCTCCATTTTTTCAAATTACACATTTCCGGTCAAACCGGAAATGTGTAAATTAGAGTTTCAGTCGTGAAATTAACTGGTTCAATAGTACTTGTACGAGATTAGGGAGAGGGTATCACGGATAAAGGCCAGCATGTCAAATCCTTTCCCACCTGGTGCCCTGGGGGGTATCTAGCACTCGTATACCCCTCTTCAGAAGTTTATCTCTGAGTCTGTCAGCTTCAGCCCAATTCTTTTCTTTTCTGGCTTTGTCTCTGGCGGCCAGGAGTCTTTGTTCTTCCTCTGATAGAGGTTTAAAATCTAGGTCAAATACCTGAATTATGCCGTTAATCTCCTGGAAGACGGCAAAAATTTTCTTTTTCTGTTCCTGGTGAAGCATATTTCTGTCAAGATGGGGATTTAGCTGCCTTATGAACTGAAAAAGAGCGCCGAATGCCTTTGCGGTGTTCAGGTCATCTGCAAGGGCATCAAAGAATTTTTGTTCGAACTGGTATATTATTTCCTTAATTTCAGGGTCTTCCCATTCGCTAGTGACACAAAAATGGAGGCGGTTAAAAAATTCCTGTGCTCTGCGCAATGCTTTTCTGCTTTTTTCCAGGCTTTCTATTGAAAAATGGATAGGGTTTCTATAATGACTGGAGAGCAACCAGAACCTGATCACTTCTCCTCTGTAACCCTTTTCAACCAGTTCCTTGAAAATAACGGCATTATTGGTAACGTGAGACATCCTTTTGCCGTTTTGGAGAATTACTTCGCAAAGGAGCCAGTGATTAGCAAGCAGTTTATCGGTTAAGCCCTTTCCGATGGCCAGAACGTTCTCAAGGTGAGGGAACAGGAAATCTGTGCTGCTGGCATAAATGTCAATTGTCGAGCCGAAGCTCGTCAGGGCAATGGCAGCGGCAGAGGCATGCCAGGTAGGTATTACACTACCCCAAGTTGTTTTAACGTAAAAGCCTCGTTTCAGTGCATCCAGGGAAGCTCTTTTCAAAAGTGCAAAATCCCGCGGATTCAATTTTTCGTAGCTGTCAAATTCTACAACTTTGCCAGGCCTGATATTTTTAGGATCAACGTGTGAAAGTTCTCCGTATGTTTTGCTCTTGGAAATGTCAAAGTAAACCGAGCGCAGTTTTTCGTACACCAGTCCTTTTTCGAAGAGCTTATCAACTACCCTGATAATGTCATCCTTATGCTCGCTGGCTCGCTCGTATTGCTGTGCTGGCAGTACTTTTAGTTCTTCAAGGTCCCGGAAAAATGAGTCCAGATAATAAGAAGTGAATTCTCCAAGGTCTCTATTTTCTTTCGAAGCACCCTGTATGGTTCTTTCATCCAGGTCAATAACGTTTACAACCTGGTGAACATCAAATCCCTTGTATTCCAGATATCTCCTGAGCACATCAGCAAAAACAAATCTTCTGCAATGGCCGAGATGCATCAGGTTATCCAGGGTAGGACCCGTGGTAAGAATAGTTACCTTGCCTTCGTCAACGGTTTTAAATTTTTCCTTTTTCTTGGTAAGGAAGTTGTAAAATGAAAAGTCAGGTTCAAGTGTGGTGGCAAACAAATTCGTGCTTAGATATCTTTCGCCACCATCCGGGAGAAGTGCCACCACGACTCCGCGATCCATGTTTTTTGCCACCTGGAGAGCAACGTACATCGCTGCCCCTGAACTCATTCCAACAAAAATGCCTTCTTTTCTGGCCAGTTGTCTTGCTGTTTCAAATGCATCGTCGTCATCGATAAATATGATTTCATCCAGTGCAGATTTGTCAAAAAGCCCGGGCCTGTAAGATTCTTTCATGTTTTTGAGTCCCTGGATTTTGTGTCCCATGTATGGTTCAACACCGATGACCCGGATATTAGAGTTCAGTTCTTTCAGTATTCGTGCTACCCCCATGGAAGTACCCGTTGTCCCGAGGGTGACAACAACCACATCTACCTGTCCGTCCGTATCTTCATATATTTCTTTCCCGGTGGTTTCGTAATGTGCAAGCATGTTATCTTCGTTATTAAACTGGTCTGGCATGAAATAACGATCAGGATGTTCGCGGACCAATTCGTATACTTTTTCTATGGCGCCGTCTGTACCCAGTTCACCAGGGGTGAGTAGTATTTCTGCACCGAAGGCTTTAAGGATTTTCCTTCTTTCCAGGCTTGCTGTCTCAGGCATTGCCAGAACCAGCTTGTAACCTTTGACTGCCGCCACCATGGCGAGACCTATGCCGGTGTTTCCACTGGTAGCTTCAATGATGATTTTTTCATGGGTCAACTCGCCGCGTTTCTCAGCTTCTTCTATCATTTTCAGGGCAGGCCTATCTTTGACGGAACCGCCCGGGTTCATGCTTTCCAGCTTGGCAAGCACGGTTACAGCCTGGTTCTCGTTAAGCGAATTTATCTTAACCAGGGGTGTTTTTCCGATGCATTCCAGGATGTTATTATAAATTTTTGCCATAACTGCTTCGATTCATTACGAAATATTATTCGTCTAAGGATACAAACAAAACCACACTTTATCAATACCTTTGGTAGTCACTTACGAGTAGTATCTATCCGACCGAGGTTGAGTCGCCAAGTTTTTCCAGCTTGGCCAGGTTTTGCTTTTTGCCCAATGCGATTAATGTATCTCCTGCTTCGATTACCGTCTCTGACTTGGGGTTAAATAGCATTTCCCCCGAGGCTTTTTTGATAGCTACGATTATCAAATCTAATCGCTGCCTGATTCCCGATTCAAGTAGAGTGACTCGGTCAAGCACCGATTTTTCCCGTACCGGAATTTCTCCCAGG
Organism: Deltaproteobacteria bacterium; assembly: GCA_003646715.1. Taxonomy (GTDB): domain Bacteria; phylum Desulfobacterota; class Syntrophobacteria; order B119-G9; family B119-G9; genus B119-G9. The sequence goes on along the minus strand of QMLL01000058.1, from coordinate 815 downwards.
CTGAGTTCAATGTCTGGATCATGCAGGGCAAAATCGATGAATTCAGCAACGGTTGGGCGAAGAAGGATCTGTGCTATTCTCTTGCCACCCAGGTAGTGAGGGCTTATAACCTTATTTGCACCCGCCTGTAATAGCTTTTTTTCGGAAATCGGCGAGCTGGATCGAGCAACGATGAAAATGTCCGGCTTCAGGTTGCGCGCAGTAAGGGTTATATACACGTTGTTGGCGTCGGAGTTTAGCACTGTGATCAGACCTCTTGCCCACTTGATTCCTGCTCTCATCATACAATCCTCTTCGGTTGCATCGCCAGGTATGTACAGGTAACCGCCTTCTTCCAGTTTTGTCAGAACTTTAGGATCGTTTTCTATCACTACTACATCAACGCTTCCATGATCTCTGATTTCCTGAGATACAACTTCCCCTATTCTACCGAAGCCACAGACTATTACGTGGTTTCTGAGTGACTTTATCTTGTTCTCCAATTTCCTCCTCCCGAGTATTTTCCTTAGCTCTCCTTCTATTATCATTTGAGTGAAGCTACCAGCCAGGTAAAGGACGGTTCCCATTCCAAAAAAGATGATGAATATCGTGAAGATGCGCCCCCATTTCCCCAGGGGAAATACTTCCTTGTATCCCACAGTAGTAAGGGTAATAACCGTCATGTAGAATGCGTCAAGGACGTTGGCGTGCTCGAGTAATACATATCCCCATGTGCCAATGAACACTATAGTGAGAAGAAGAAGAAGTGCAGTGATGTGTCTTGTTTTAAGCATATTATGGGCAGCCTACAGACTTATCTTCTCCTAGCTGGATGG
>QMLL01000057.1 GCA_003646715.1 Deltaproteobacteria bacterium | reverse complement strand
CCGGATGAGATATCAATAATCTCTCTTTTTATGAAAGCGCCTTTCGGATAAGGAACCGGAATTTCGACCCACATTGTTCCTGGTTCCACCTGCGTTCTTTCTTCTTCTCTAAGAGATGAAGAAAGAAGCAATACGGGGTGAACCAGTATCAATCTTCCATCGGAATGTTCTTTGAAGTACGAAACGAAAAGATGTTGACGGAAGCCATGGGGCCAATATATGTACAGCGGGTCGTGATTTATCTTTTTAAAGAATGACCGAGGAGCATCTGAAGTAGCAAAGATGAGTTCTTCGTCTGTTTGGTCAAGGAATTTTGCCTTTACGACCTCGGATGCGTCCAGGCGGACCAGAAACATGGAATACCTGTCTGATAACAGCTCTTTCAAGGTCCTGAAAACGTCTTCTTTTTCGAAAAGCCCAACAAGATTTCTTGGTGCAAATACGGCATTCTCATCAGGTATTCTAGATGTAACTTCGTTCCAGATTGATGATATGTAAAAATAAGACAGTTTTTTCTCATTTTTCCTCGAAGCATCAATAATGTCGAGAAGAACAAGGTGTTCTCCATCATTTTGGCTTTGAACACTATTAACTCTTGCTTTCAATGACAGTTCTTTATCGAAATCTCTCGTATTTATAACAACGTTAGCCACGATGCCTGCTTCTGGCAGCTTGTCAGTGCTAGCTGTAATAGTTTTCAATGAAATCCTTTTACAGTTACCATGTATTTCTTCATTTCCCGTTCTTATTGTGAGTGGAGCATATGAATTTATTTCAGGTAAAGGTGACGCGTTGTTTGTTCCAGTCATGTGTGTCTCCGTGAAAAAGTTCAATTTAACATGCGGCTTCCCAGCCATGTTTTAGAATAGCAAACCTGGACTTCAGGAAACAATTTTATCTACGCATCAAGGACTTAAATCTTGTTTGGGAAGTGACATTCAGGAAGGTTGGGAGACTAAAGGATAATCGGTTTACCCACGATATTCTGGGTGGAAACTTCCACTTTAAGGTTTGACCATTCATTCCTCTGGCGTGCTTCTGCAAATAGGGCTTCCACGATCTTTGGATGATTGTTGGTTTCGCTAAGGTGAGCCAGTACCAGGTATTTCAAATCCGAGTGGTAAACGAGTTCTGCTAGCTCTACTGCATCGATGTTAGACAGATGACCATGTTTACTGCTGATTCGTTTTTTTAGTTCCCATGGATACGGACCATTAATGAGAAGATCGGGGTCGTGGTTCGATTCCAGTACTAGAACGTTGCAGGATTTTAAATAATTTACTATAAGTTTTGTGGCCATTCCAAGATCTGTGCAAATCCCAACGGAATTGTTGTTTTCTTTGATAATAAAGCCTACAGGGTCAGAAGCATCGTGAGGAATTGAAAAAGGATGGATATGAAGGTCACCAAATTTAAATGTATTTCCGGTTTTGAAAATAAATGTTTGAGAAAAAGGTGCAATTTTGGGAGGTAAGGAACTCAAGGTGTCCTGGTTTATAAGTACTGGGAGATCGTATCTACGACTCAATATTCCAAGTGAGTTTACGTGATCTCTATGTTCGTGAGAAACAAGTATACCTTCAAGCTTCCTGGGATTTCCTCCCGCTTTATTTAACCTTCGCGTAATTTCTGCTCCGGAAAGCCCTGCATCTATGAGGATCTGAGTTCTTTCGCTGCAAATCCAGATACAATTTCCCTTTGAGCCACTGGCGAGTACCTGTATTTTCAATCCCACTTTTTATATACTCCGTAATGAGTTAACAAAAAACATGGAAATTGGCGCGGGAAAAACGCTGGTGATAAGGCTAAAGAGTGCCATTGGATTCTCTGATTCAAAATTGTATCCACAAAAAGAGATTTATACCTTCAGGTTCTTTTTCTACCTTGATTTGTTCACTGGCAAAATTTGCTTTTTTTGCCAGCTCCAGAAGTTTCCTTTCTGATCTGTGAAATATGAACCAGTGACCGAACTCCATGTACGGTCTGGTAGGGTTTTTCTGAGAAAAATTGCCAATTATTATGTTCCCATTCTCTTTTACCCAGCTCTTGAAACGATTCAGGAGATACAGGAACACTTTATCACTGAGATAGTCAAAAACACCAGCGGACCAGATAATATCATATTGTTTGTCCGGTTTGAACCTCAATATGTTCTTATGGATGAAATTTAAATTGCTCAGGTTTTTTTTGTTCAATTTCAATGAGTAATGAAGGGCGTTCTTGTCTACATCCACGCAATCTATGCTGATATTCGGCAACTCTGCAGCTTCAAACAATTCACAAAGATCGCGCCCCGGTCCGCTGCCTACATTCAACATTGTCACGGGTTGGCCTTGCTTTTCACTGGCCAGCGAACTTATGACCTTAACAAAATACTTTTTCCTGTTTCTGACCGCTTTTGCTGCTGCCTGTGCGTGGAAATAAGAATCCCATCTAAAAAGGTCTTCCTGGGGAGATCTCCATTTCTGGTAGATTCTGTCTATAATTTCGAAATCTCCAGGATAACCGTGCGGCTTGAGAACAACAAATCCCTGCATTGTGTTGAGAGTGAGAAAGACCTTGCGAAAGAACTGCCAGTATTTAGGAAGGTCGTTGTATCTGAAAGTTCCCCTTTTTATACTTTCTAAAATGTTGTTGAAACCTTTTGTGAGCTTTGAGTACTCGTGCTCCTCGGGTCCGCCCTTTTCGATTAAATAACCAATGAAATCCAGTGATTCTTGCAAGCTCTGATCCATCTTAAGCCAGGTATTTCAGGTGGTAGTGTGAAGAACAAAATGCTGCTACTACTTGATACACCTAGATTTTTCTAATATCAACCTTAATATCGGTTTTATTTATCGGTCCGAGAACTTCAAGGGCCAGGCTCTCTGCCTTAAAAACCGAATTGACCCACTGCTGTATTCCTTTGCCGGTTACAGCTTCAAGATTTTCTTCAATCTCTTCAAAAGGAACAAGTCTATTATACAGAATTTCATTTTTTGCTAGCCTGCTCATGCGGCTGTCAGAGCTCTCGGCATTGAGGTACATGTTTCCTTTGATATGATCTTTGGCTAGCTTCAGCTCTTCGTCATTCACGGGTTTGCTTTTGAGTTCAATTATGGTTCCTCTAATAGCTTCAAGAGCGGCATTCAGCTTATCTTTTTGCACTCCAGCATAAATTCCCAGCATCCCTGTGTCGGTGTGCATAGAAACAAACGAATAAACAGAATAAGCAAGGCCTCTTTTCTCTCTGACTTCCTGAAACAGCCTGCTGCTCATGCTCCCACCGAGGATTATGTTAAAAACCCCGCAGAGATAACGTTCCTGATTTTTGAGAGAGCAAGTTTGAGTTGCTATACAAAGATGGGTTTGTTCAAGTTCTTTGGTGGTGCAATAGACATTGGGTTGTGGTTGAGGTTTGATTCTTTTGTATGAATTGGGATTTTTTGCCAGGTTGCCGAAAGAGTCTTCAACCAGCTTGATTAAGTTTTCATGCTCCACGTTGCCAGCTGCGGCGATCACAATCCGCCCCGGATGGTAGTGTTTTTTCATATATCGCAGGATTTTATCTTTATCAAAAGATTGTACCGTTTCTCGATATCCATAAATGGGGCGGGCAAGGCTGTGATTTCCCCAGAAATGTTCACTCAGAAGGATATGAATGTAATCGTCAGGAGTGTCTTCCACCATGCAGATTTCCTGCAAGATAACTGCTCTTTCACGGTCCATTTCTTCTTTGTCAAACTTCGAATTCAAGAATATGTCGCTCAGGATATCAATAACGAGGGGCAAGTGGTAATCGATTACCTTTGCATGGAAGCAGGTGTGTTCTTTGCTGGTGAAAGCGTTGGAAAGTCCTCCTATCGCATCGAATTCTTTAGCTATTTGAAGGGCGGACCTTTTCTCGGTACCCTTGAATAGCATATGCTCGATAAAGTGGGTAATGCCACTTTCACTTGGTTCCTCGTCTCTTGAACCTGCATCAACCCAAACTCCTACAGAGACCGAATGCAAGTGAGGTATCTTTTCTGTTACGATTCTGATTCCATTTTCCAGTGTTGTTTTCTGGTACAAGAGCGGGCCTCTAATTTTTGATATCCTCCTTCCTGGCTCCAAGCGCTGCTTTTCTGCTGAGTCTGATTCTTCCATCTTTATCAATATCGATTACTTTAACAAGAACCCTGTCACCTTCTTTGACGACGTCAGAGACTTTGCGGACTCGTCTATTTTCAAGCTGGGAAATATGGATCAGACCTTCCGTGTGAGGAAGAATTTCTGCAAACGCGCCATAATCCGTGATGCGTGTAATCTTGGCAAGATAAATCTCACCAACTTCAGCTTCCGCAGCCACTTTCTTTATCATGTCCATGGCTTTTCTGCATCCTTCGAGATCCGGACTCATTATGGTTATTTTACCATTGTCTTCTATATCGATCTTCGTGTTGGTCTCAGAAATTATACTTCTCACCATTTTTCCGCCGGGACCAATGACGTCTCTGATTTTTTCAGGGTTTATTTGCATGGTTATGATTCTTGGAGCGTACTTCGACAGTTCGGGTCGAGGTGCACTGAGAACTTCGTTCATCTTGTCCAGGATAAATAGACGGCCTTTTTTGGCCTGCTCAAGAGCTTTTTGAAGGACTTCCCTTGTAATTCCAGCTATTTTTATATCCATTTGAAGTGCCGTGATACCTTCTTCTGTTCCAGTTACTTTAAAATCCATGTCACCCAGGTGATCTTCGTCTCCGAGAATATCAGACAAAATGGCAATCTCACCCTTTTCTATCATCAGGCCCATTGCTATACCGGCAACCTGTTTCTTGATAGGTACGCCGGCATCCATTAAGGAAAGAGAACCTCCGCAAACCGTTGCCATAGATGATGAACCGTTGGATTCCATTACCTCGGAAACCACTCGAATTGTATAAGGGAACTCGTCGCTGTTGGGTACTACCGGCTTTAACGCTCGCTCAGCCAGTGCACCATGCCCAATTTCCCTTCGGCTCGGCCCTCTCAGCATTTTTACCTCCCCCACGCAGTACGGAGGAAAGTTATAATGCAACATAAAAGATTTAAAGGTTTCCCCGGCCAAGGCTTCCACTTTTTGCTCGTCACCCGAAGAGCCCAGTGTCGTGATTGCCATGACCTGGGTTTCTCCTCGCTGAAAAAGGCTTGATCCGTGTGTTCTGGGAAGAAGTCCAACTTCGCACCTGATCGGTCTGATTTCGTCGAAACCACGGCCGTCGATCCTTCGTTTCTCTTCAATTACCATTTTTCGAACGACTTCTCTCTCAATGTCATGAAGTATCCTGTCAGCCGCCGAAGGATCGAAGAATTCTTTTTCCTCGAGAGCCCCGATTACTTCTTCCTTTAGTTTTCGCTTCTCAGCATATCTTTCCAGCTTAACCGGGATCCTCATTATCTGGTCGAGGGAATCATAGGCTATTTCTTTGATGGCAGCTTCCAGCTCTTTGGCAGGAGCTGCTTCTTCGACCTGCATCTTATCTTTCCCGAGTTTTTCTCTAAGAATATCCTGAATATCCAGCAGGGGTAGAATAGCTTCATAGCCAAAGAATATAGCATCTATAAGATCCTCCTCAGAAACAAATGTGGCACCACCCTCAACCATTACTATACCTTCCCTGCTACCGGCAACCACGAGGTTAATGTCGGTTTTTTCCATTTCCGAGAACGTTGGATTTATCATGAATTTCCCGTCAATTCTTCCTACCCGTACGCCCGCGATAGGTCCTGCAAAAGGAGCCTGAGAAATGTGCAAAGCAGCCGAAGCTCCTGTCATTGCCAGAATATCGGGTTCGTTTTCGGAATCAACTGACAACACGGTTGCTATGATTTGAGTCTCGTTTCTATACCCTTCGGGGAAAAGAGGCCTTACAGGTCTGTCAATCAGGCGCGAGGTCAAGGTTTCCTTTTCGCTGGGACGCCCGATCTCTCTTCTGAAAAAGCTGCCCGGGATTCGACCCGCGGCATAGCTCATTTCCTGGTAATCGACCGCGAGAGGCAAAAAATCGATTCCTTCTCTTTTTTTAATATCGGTTACGGTTGTTACAAGAACAACTGTTTCCCCGTATTTTACAAGTACAGCCCCACTTGCCTGGCGGGCGATCTGACCTGACTCAATTACTAGTTCTTTGCTACCTATTTCGCACTTTACCGTTTCTTTCATATTGTTCACCTAAATATATTTGGTTTTCGCAAATTGTACCTCTATCGAATTTATGCAAACTTAGGCTGCAAAACTCTTTCTAACAATTTTGCGGATCTTTTGAATTAATTTACGCTACCGTCTTAGTCCGAGGCGCTCTATCAGAACCCGATAACGATCGAAATTCTTTTTCTTTAAGTAATTTAATAACTGGCGTCTTTGACCGACCAGCTTGAGTAAGCCTCTTCTCGAATGATAATCCTTTTTGTGAACCTTAAAATGTTCTGTAAGATATTTTATTCGTTCGGTTAGCAGAGCTACCTGTACCTCAGGCGAGCCCGTATCATTCGGATGAATTTGAAAATCCTCGATGATTGACTTTTTCTGCTCAGGGGTCAATACCACTTGTCCATTCCTCCTTTTTCCTATTTTTATTATTTTTGTGTAGTTTTAGCCGCTTGAACAAGACCGATTAATGCATTAGTCTGCGGAAAAACCCTGGTAATTGCCAGTGAGTTGCCTCTTTTAACTTCAGCTATCGCTACAAGATCATCATTGCCAGAAACAACACGAACATGTTTGTAAAGCGTTATACTACTTTTGCCAAATCTGAGATCTATTGCTTGAACTCCTCCCTTTCTAATAGATTCTGCAGTCTGCTTATCTATCCTGATAATCGGGAGATGATCTAGCGCCGAACTCATACTCATAATTTGTTGCCATACGGTATTGTTTTTGATTGATGATGCTAATTCGTCTATTGTTATTGCATTTTTCAGTGAAAAACGTCCGCTTCTCAGTCTTCTTAATTTTTTGACATGTGCCGGAATTCCAAGCAGGTCTCCTATGGCTTTCGCAACGCTTCGGACGTAAGTTCCTTTGCTGCACTCGATAGCAAGGGTTACTTCCGGCCACGCAAAGTCTAGCATCTCAATTTTTGAAATGTTACTTTCCTTTTTGGGTGTTTCGAATTCGATTCCCTTTCTTGCAAGCTTATACAGTCTCTTACCACTCACTTTAACTGCAGAAAATCGTGGCACCGGCAGTTCGACGGTCCCGATTAATTCGGATACAACCGATTCTATGTTGTTGACTTCCACCTTTGGTGGTTCTATCTTTTTGGTTATCTGTCCGGTTGAATCCCAGGTATCTGTCTCAATTCCAAAGTGTATGGTAAATACGTATTCTTTTGTTCCTTCCTCCAAATAAGGTATTATTTTGGTTGCCTGTTCCAGACAAACCACCAGGACTCCTGTGGCGAAGGGGTCGAGAGTGCCGGTATGCCCTGCTTTCTTTACTTTTAAAAGTTTCCTAACCTTTAATACTACCCCGAATGAGCTTATCCCAGCTTCCTTGTCAATCACCAAAACGCCCGAAAGGAGCACTTTTTCTGTGCCTCTCCTACTTTCGAGCGCCGTATTTTTCTGATCGCAGTCTACTTTATTTTCCATGCAGAAAATCATTTGCGGCTCTAATTACTTTTTCCATAACTTCGCTCATCGTCAGTCCCCGGAATCGGCAGGCGGCAGCATTGTAATGTCCTCCCCCGCCAAAATATCCGGCAAGTTCAGCCACGTTGATATTGCCCACCGATCGATAACTTACGTTTATAAAGTTGTTTTCTTCTTCTCTGAAAAAAATGGCTATTTTTATGTCCTTTATGGCTCTCGGGAAATTGATAAAATCTTCAGTATCTCTTGAAGTAGTTCCGGTTTTTTGAAACATTTCCCTTGTAGCTGTTACATACGCGATGTCACCCGCTGGTGTTAGTTCAAGAGTTCCCAACACTTCGTGCAATAACCTCAGTCTGTTTACCTTGCAGGTATTGTAAATTTTTTCGGCTATTTGAGATGGCGAAGCACCATTTTTGACCAAAAAAGATGCTATTTCCAGGCATCGTTCGTTTGTATTCGAAAATCGAAACGACCCTGTATCCGTAAAAATCCCCACATAAAGGTTCGTGCAGATCGAGACTGACCAATCTATGGTCAACGAATTAAACAGATCAAATAGGAGTTCCGAAGTACTACTCGCTTTAGTGTCAGCCATCCGCAGTTCTGTGAATGGCTTGTTCGTAAGATGATGGTCTATATTTATCAACACCGGTATTCTTCTAATCTCGTCTTCGTTTCTACCTGTTCTGCTTAGTTCTCCACAATCCAGAACAATACCCACTTCAAAACTATCCACCTCCGAAGGAAAAGAATTCTTGATCCTTTCTGCGCCTGGCAACGTTTTTTGCCATGGCAAAAGTT
>QMLL01000056.1 GCA_003646715.1 Deltaproteobacteria bacterium | reverse complement strand
CGAAAGAAGAGAAGATGACACATCTGAGACCCTGTTTGAAAGGGCTGACCGAGCCATGTATGCAGCCAAAATAAACGGCAAAAATCAATGTTGCTCCGAGAGGGATTTGTAAATGTTTGGTGTGGGACAATCCGGGATGGTCGGGAAAAGCGATCTGGTCAAAAGGCTCATGTGGAAGTCCTTTGCTTCAACATTCGCTTCTGGATCGAAGGTTCCCAGGAGAACCGGTGTATCGGATTTTATTAAAATGCTTGAAAAAGAGAGTATCTCAGGGAAAGTGGCCGGAACTAATAATAATTCAGGCTGGAAAATAAAAGATTATCTGGCTCATCCAGTGTGTGTTCCGGGAAAAAGAGAGGAAAGCGGTGGTGAGGATTCGGCTAGCAAAAAAAGTGTAACTTTAGATTCCCGGAGCGAAAATACTTCGATTCGCAGAAACCAGAAAACTATAAATAGATGCAAGCATGGTGTCAACTCCGTACCATTGAGTTGGAAACGGGTATATCCCTCTTCCAGAAAAAAGATTGATCAAATTATAGAAAAAGCTTCAAAGGCTTATAACGTGCCTCAAAATATCATTCGGGGAATAATAAGAGCGGAATCCGGGTTCAACGAACGAGCTGTTTCCGGGGCTGGTGCCATGGGCCTCATGCAACTAATGCCAGGCACTGCAAAAGAACTTGGAGTAACCAATCCGTTTGATGTAGAGCAAAACATCGAGGGTGGAGTGAAATATCTAAGGAAAATGCTTGATCGCTTCGATGGGAACCTGATCCATGCTTTGGCTGCTTATAATGCCGGCCCCGGAGCCGTAACAAAGCACGGCGGTGTGCCTCCATATAAGGAAACGCAAAATTATGTCAAGCGAGTCCTAAAATATTCCGGCCTTGCGTAGTGTTAGAAGACTCTTTTACAGGTTAATTTTTATATAGGACCTCTTTCTCAGATCCTGCAGCCACTCCATGTATCTCTTGTTCACTTCCCTCTGGTAAAGCAGATTCCTGATGTAGTTTTTCGCATTCTGAAAGGTTTTTGATCCTCCCTGTTGTATGTCTTCCACCTTAAAAAGGTAGATTCCGTCTTCCGTTTCCACCGGTTGGCTGACACCTCCGGGAGATAAGGCGGAGACAAATTTTGCCAGGTGCGGATCGAGGTCATCCGGACTCAAATACCCAACATCCCCTCCTTCCTTGGCTCCGGGGCCCTGAGAATACTTCCGTGCGAGAGCGGCAAAGGATGCGCCGCTGTCCAGCTGGCTTTTGAGCTTCTTGGCAAGATTCATCACTTCCTGTTTATCTTTATCTGTTGGATTCACAGGATATGGCAGGAAAATAACCCTCAGGTGCCACTTCTCCTTCTGCGAAAACTGATCTTTATGCTCCTCGTAAAATTTTTCTACTTCTTCATCGGTTATTACGATTTTAGATTTAACTGCCCTGTTGATAAGTCTGGAACGCTGAATATTTTCTTTTATTTCATTTCTAAGGTCGTCCAGCGTTTTACCTTCGCTTTTTAGCCCTTCTATGAGCTCCATTCTGCTTATTCCCTTATCTTTCAACAGGTTATTTATCGCATTGTCAATATCCTGATCGGTCACTGTGATCCCGAGTCTCTGAGATTCCTGCTCCGTTAGTTTCTTGTCTATAAGGAAGTTGAGTACCTGTTTCCTGAGGTCTCTTAGCGGAGGAAGGGGTCTTCCGGTTTTCATCGCCCGTGCTTTCATGTTTTCGTAGAACGTCCGGGAAGCCTTTTCCAGTTCACTGAGAGTGATAATATCTCCATTAACTATCGCTACAATTCTATCGATAATTTCTGCGGCGTACGTATTTCCAAACCCGGCGAACAGAAGAATAAGCAATAAGCTAATAATAAGAACTCGCCTGCATACGAATTTTAGGCAATACGTAATACTATTCATGGTTTTCCTTCCTAATATTTTTGTTAACGCTGGCTGTCAATTTTTGAATTATGAGTTTCAAAAACTCTAGATCCCTGTCCTGGTCACCGTTTATGCTGCTGATTATTAACTTTTGTTCCGGGCTTATTGATATCTGTTTTGGGAACTTTTTGATCATCTCAAAAATGGCTTCAGGATTCAATGGTGTATTCTCTGCAAAAGACAATACAAATTGTTTTTTGTTCTGGAGAAGCTTTGTCACATGGAGCTTTCGAAGCCATAATTTAATAAGGGTAACGTTCAAGAGATTGTTTACTTCAGCGGGAAGAGGACCGAAACGATCCCTTATTTCAACAGCCACTTCCTTAATTTCCCCTTTGCTTCTGCTCCCCGCAAGCCTCTTGTAAAGCACTAACCTCTGGTTAATGTCTTGAACGTAACTTTCAGGAATGAAAGCGGATAATCTCAGGTCTATTTCCGGTTCAGGCGGTTCTTCAACAAGTTCACCTTTTAATTTCTGGATAGTTTTTTGGATCAGCTCCACGTACATCTCATACCCTATTGCTGCGACATGCCCTGATTGAGCGGCGCCAAGAAGATTGCCACCTCCGCGAATTTGCAGGTCATTTAAGGCCACCCTGAAACCGGACCCGAGTTCGCTGAAATTCAGCAGTGCTCGAAATCGTTTTTCTGCTTCTCGGGTAATTAAGTGCTTACCAGGTATTAATAGATAAGCATAGGCCTGCTTGTCAGCCCTGCCAACTCGGCCTCTCAACTGGTATATCTGGGCCAGTCCGAACCTGTCTGCCCTGTTGATTATGATCGTGTTTGCCGTCGGAATGTCCAGCCCGGATTCGATGATGGTACTGCATACCAGGACATCTATTTCTTTTTTGACAAATTTTTCCATTACATTTTCAAGTTCTCTTTCCTGCATCTGGCCGTGTGCAACCCCCACCTGGGCTTCCGGTACGAGTTTTCTTATTAAATTGGCCATGTTGTATATGGTTTTTACTCGATTGTGCACGAAGAAAACCTGTCCGTTTCTCTGAAGTTCTCTGATGATTGCTGTTCGGATGACCTCTTCGTCGAACTTGCAAATATATGTTTCTACTCCGTACCGTTCTTGTGGCGGTGTTTCTATGGTGCTCAAGTCCCTTATGCCCATCAGGGACATGTGAAGAGTCCTGGGAATAGGGGTGGCTGAAAGTGATAGGACATCCACGCATGCCCTGAGTTTTTTCAACTTTTCTTTGTCTTTTACGCCAAATCTGTGCTCTTCGTCTATGATCAGTAACCCTAAGTCTCTGAAGGCCACATCTGCCTGGAGTAATCTGTGTGTTCCTATTACAATATCTATTTTGCCTTCTTTTAGTTGCTTGATGATTTTCTTCTGTTGTGCCCTTGTTTTAAAGCGACTCAATACTTCAACAAAAACCGGGTAGTTATCAAATCTTTCCCTGAATGTCTGGTAATGCTGTTCTGCAAGAATAGTGGTGGGAACAAGCATGGCCACCTGTTTCCCATCCATTACAGCCTTGAAAGCGGCCCTGATTGCTACCTCGGTTTTACCAAAACCGACATCACCGCAAATTAATCGGTCCATGGGTCTGGGACGGGCCATGTCAGCCAGTACTTCCGATATGGCGTCCAGTTGATCCGGGGTTTCTTCAAACGGGAAGGTCGCTTCGAATTCTTTGTAAAACTCGTCGGGTGGTGAAAATGAATAACCCTGCTTCAGTTTCCGCAGAGCGTATATTTGTAAAAGCTCTTCCGCCATCTGCCGAATCGATTCTTCGGCTTTCTTTTTGCTTATTTCCCAGCTCTTTCCTCCAAGCCTGTCAAGTCTTGGAGGTTGATCGTCCATGCCAAGATATTTCTGGACCCTGTGAATTCGGTCCACGGGAATATAGAGTTTGTCCTCGTTCTGATATTCAATAACCAGGAAATCATTACTTATTCCATCCACGGTAATATGGTCTATACCCCTGTAAATTCCAATCCCATGATCTATGTGAACAACTAGATCGCCTGAGGATAAGTCCTTGAAAGAATTAATGAAAGCTCCGGCTGCTGCTTTCTTTGGCCTCCTTCTTGGTTTTGTGCCAAGGATTTCTTCCTCGGTTATGATCGCGAACCCTTCGGTAGGCCAGCTAAAGCCTTTGTCGAGATGTCCGTGTAATACTCTAACGGTGCTTGATTCCCGGGACAGGTAAGCAAAAGGATCTTTTGTGTATTCAGTTCTAAGATCGTAGCTTTCAAGCAACTCCGCAAATCTTCTTGCCTGTTCTACGGTGCTACAAACGAGAAACGAGCTGATACCTTCTGTCTTCAGGAGATTCAATTTGTTAACCAATGGTTCCAGGAAACGCTCTCTCTTTTCATGAGCCCGGAATGCATCAACGACATCCTGGTTATCTTCGGTTTCGAAGTGAAGTCTAGTACTTTCCTGCGAGGTAAAACCTGAGTCCGAGGTATAGTCGTTTTCCAGTATTTGCCAGCCTTTCAAATCCTCGGAAATATCCTCCGGTCTGGAAAGAAATGTTTCAGGCGGTGGAGTCCATTCTTCCTCGTAAACTTTTTTTTCAAAGTCTTTTTGGGCTTTTTCCCAGTATTCGGTGATGGCTCTCGTATGTTCTCCAGGATCGGCGTACACTATTATAAGGTCAGACGGTAAAAAATCTGTGATCTTTCCTGGTGTTTCGTAAAAGAAAGACAACAGTCTTTCTATTCCGGTGAAATGAGACCATTCGCGGATTTTATTCAGCCACGAATGTTGGGAGGACGTTTTCGGATTTAATTGCCTGAAGCTGTCGAACAGTTTTTTTTCTACTGTGTCCTTTTTGTCCTCTGACAGAATGACTTCTTTAGCCGGCAGTATTATGGCATCTTCAAGCCTATGAACTGATTTCTGGGTTGCAGGATTAAAGGTGCGAATGGTCTCCACAGTATCTCCAAAGAGTTCTATGCGGACTGGGTTATTATACAGCGGAGGGAAAATATCGAGAATTCCGCCTCGCACGCTGGCATCTCCGGGTTCTTCCACCAGCGTGGTAACATAATATCCTCGACTCACAAGGCGCTTAACCAATTCATCACGGTCTATTTCTTCTCCCTCAACGATGTATTCGGTGTTTTCGAGCAAAACTTTGCTGGGTATTGCTTTCTCCAGCAACGCCTGGCTGCTTACAACAAAAATCTTGCCTTTCGGTGATGTCAAAATCGTGTAAAGGCTTTCAAGACGCTCTTTTATGCCTCGGACATGAGAGGTAGAGAAAAGTAGTGATCCGTCCATGATAGATGGAAATCTGAAAAGTGAATCTTCCAGGCAAGTCGTCCTACCATTCGTGTCTGAGCCCAGAAAAAAATCAAGCCTTTCAGAATACGCCTGTATGTCTTTCCCTGAAGGTACAACCACGAGCACTGGTCTGTTTAATTCTCCTGTTATTCGAGTAATGGTATAAGCAAGAGCCGAGGGGGTTAGTCCTGTGAGGGAAATATGGCGGTATGCCCGGGATATGCAGGATAGAAGGTCGTCTATCCTGGATCCTTTCATACCTGATTCAGGTTTGTTATATTGAAAGGCCAGATTGCTCATTTTTTCAGTGCACGCGCCTTGGAAATCCCGTGTCATTTACACGCTTATGCCAGTTTGCGATGAAAGGTAACTGATAGTGGTAAGAATGTAAAGATTTTTAATTGACAATGCTGGCACCTCTTTATTAGAGAATACCTTTTAGCATTCTGTCTCATTTTTCCGAAACTGTTGAAGGATTCTGGTGTGAACAAAACCAAATTTACAGCCAACGAAGTTAGTTTGGTGGCTCTTTTTGCTGCTCTTACTGCCATTGGGGGTTTCATAAGACTACCGATTCCCTACGTGCCGCCAACCCTGCAGACATTGATGGTGATGTTCTCCGGATTACTCCTTGGTGGAAAGCTTGGTGCCATGAGCCAGCTTATCTACCTGTTAATAGGGCTTCTGGGACTGCCTGTGTTTGCTTATGGTGGTGGCCCTGGGTATGTATTGCAACCGACTTTCGGCTACGTTATGGGTTTTATCCCGGGCGCTTATATACTGGGAAAACTGACCGAGAGAAAACAAAAAATTTCCAGGCCTTTTTTGATCCTTGCCATTTTATCCTGCATTCTTACGATATATGCACTTGGAACCACCTACCTGTGCCTTAATATTAAGTTCATTCAACATAAGGAAATCAGCTTGTTTCTGGCCTTTAAGATAGGATTCCTTGCACCGCTTCCCGCTGACCTGTTGAAGTTGTCTGTTGTAGTTGCAGTGGGACAAGGACTAAGAGAGAAAATGGCCGAGTATTTACCTCTTGGGGATTCAGTTGCCGGTGCGAAACCTGATTACGCAGGATAATAAAACGGGGAAAGAGGGAGGGGAAAATGCCGGATAAAAAGGGTATTCAGGGAATTCTCCGAAAGTTACCAGCAGTAGACCAGGTACTGAAATGGCCCGAGATAAAACGGGCACTCGGTTCTTATCCACGGAAACTTGTGCTAAAAGCGATTCGCGAGATTCTTGATGAAAGAAGAAAACAGATCCTGGATGCACCTGACACTTCGGAGGCCAAAACGCACGCAGACGATATACTGCCTGACATTTTGAAAAGGCTGGAAAAACTCAGCGAGTTTACTCTTATACCTCTGGTAAATGCCACAGGAATTATCGTTCACACCAATCTCGGTCGTTCTCTCCTGGCCGAAGAAGCTCTTGAACGCCTCGAACTAATCAGCAGTTCATACTCTAACCTTGAATATGACCTTGAAGCCGGACAAAGGGGATCACGTTACGTGCACGCGGAAAGTATCCTGTGCGAACTGACGCGAGCTGAGGCAGCCTTGGTGGTAAATAACAACGCTGGTGCTGTGCTTCTGGTTTTGAATACTCTAGCACTGGGCAAAGAAGTGATTGTGTCAAGAGGGCAATTGGTGGAGATCGGCGGGGCATTCAGAATCCCGGATGTTATGGAACGAAGTGGCGCCAGGCTCAGAGACGTTGGATGTACCAATCGGACACATTTAAGAGACTACGAGGAGGCAATTAATGAGAATACGGCTCTCCTGATGAAGGTTCATAACAGCAACTACATGATAGTTGGATTCACGAAGGAAGTACCGCTTCAGGACCTGGTTGAGCTTGCACACAGGCACAATCTGTATGCGGTTGAAGATCTTGGCAGTGGGTCTTTTATTGACCTTTCGCAATATGGCTTAAGAAAAGAACCCACAGCCCAGGAGGCTGTTGAGTGTGGTGTCGACGTGGTAACTTTCAGCGGAGACAAGTTGCTCGGGGGACCTCAAGCGGGAATTATTCTGGGACGAAAAGAATTGATAGCCAGGTTCAAGAAAAACCCTCTTACCAGAGCCCTCCGGATAGACAAACTAACTCTGGCTGCTCTTGAAGCGACGCTCCGGCTTTACAGAGACTTCGATGTGGCTACAAAAAGGATTCCTACTCTCCGAATGATTACCACCCCGATGGAGGAACTAACTTCCAGAGCTGTTCGTTTGAAGGGTTTTCTGGATGAAGTTGCCAGTACAAAGTTTGAGTTTGTGGTAGAAGATAACTTTTCCCAGGTTGGAGGCGGTGCGCTTCCGGGGCAAAATATACCCACCAAGGTTGTTTCTGTAACTTCACAGGAATACAGTGTGGCCAGCATTGAAAAGATGTTACGATCTTTCGATCCGCCTATTATTGGTAGAATCGAACATGAAAAATACCTGCTGGATGTTCGAACGATGTCTGAGAAAGATTTTGACATCGTAAGAAGTGCTTTTGCACGTATAGCGCGCTAGGTTTTAAAGTGCAAATCTGATTGCCCGGGGAATAGCCACCGAACCCTGTTGAGCTTTGGACATTGATGGATGCCCGATGGAGGAGACTTATAACATGAATTCCGGAGAAAGTGTTTCTCTAGAACTTAAGGATCTGGAAGATAATAAAGAAGTATTTGAATCTATCCTGAGCGAGTTGATCGGAAACGTTAAGAACTTTCATATTATTCCACCGGTTCCAAGCCAGAAGTTGCTTGTGAAGCTTGGTCTCAATAAGTCGATTTTGCCGGTATTAAACGAAGCCCTCCTTCGTCGTGAGCCTATTCTCGATAGCCAGGGAAAAAGACTTTTTGTACCTTTTTGGTATCGTGACAGGGTTATTGGTGTGGGGGTAACGCATGATATAGAAGACTCAGCATGGGCCGGGAAAAATCCTGGCAGTGCTATAATGCTGGCCGCCGGGTTGTTCGTGGAAAATGTTTTGCTTGAAAAGAAATTGACCACTGATCCGGAAACTGGTTTGCTTACTGTTTCTGCTTTTTACACTCGTCTCAAGGCTCTGGTAGATACACACATATCCGGAAAAAGAGTTGCGGGAACCGACAAAATCTCTGTTTCCCCAAAGATACCTCCTGCATTTTCGATTGGTTTGATCAGGATATTTTCGAGAGAATGTTATCCGGTGGATTTGTGGAGTAACCGGTGGTT
>QMLL01000055.1 GCA_003646715.1 Deltaproteobacteria bacterium | reverse complement strand
CAACTCTTTTAATCTTTCCTTCCTGGCACTTTCTGACAGTTTCAGGGTTTCCAGGATAGCCATTATGTTCTCCGAAACCGTCAATTTCCTGAATACCGAAGGTTCCTGGGGAAGATAGGTTATTCCCAGCCTTGCCCTCAGGTACATGGGCAAATCTGTAATATCCTTATTGTCGAAAAGTACCTGCCCACTGTCAGGCTTAATCAACCCGACCATCATGTAAAAAGTCGTTGTTTTACCAGCTCCGTTGGGTCCAAGTAAACCGGTTATCTCTCCTGACCGCACAGTTAAGTTCACCTTATTGACCACTGTTCGACCGCGGTAAGACTTAACAAGATCTCTCGTCTCAAGAACGTTCATATGATTATTGCGTTACCAACTTTCCTGATTTCGGATGTATTGTGGCTTTAACCGGTTCGTCTCGCCCGCCTTCCACAATACTTTTATTCTCTTTCAATAATATTATAACTTTTTGTCCTGATATGAAATCTCCACCGCGACTGATCCGTGGATTTCCTTCCAGCACCAATTTTTCAATGTCCTGGTAGTAGGTGGCTTTGTCACCCACGGCAACAATGTCTCCCTTGGAAATTTTAACATTCCCCTGTGCCAGAATTTTCTCTATTTGTTTGGTTCCTGACAAATCGGTAGATGATACATTTTTCTCAGGATTGTTGCCAGCCGCTTTTTTGGTGCTCCGGTATATCACGATCATTCGATCGCCCAATACAGTGAGATCTCCCTTTTTGGCCATTACATGGCCGAGAAAAATAATTTCTCTTTTTCCCTGGTTTACTTCCAGTCTATCACTGACAATATGGATCGGCTCTTCTTTCTGCGCTGCTTTACTCTGTGTGTTATCTTTGGCTGATTCAACTCCGGTATTAAGAAATGTAATGCCAAATCCTACTATGGCTAAAAGAGTTATCAGAAAAATTCTCAAGAAACCACGTTTCAAACCAATCAAAAATCCCTCCGCGTTCCCCTTTTTGCAACAAATCCTGTATTATCCAAGCCCGGCAAGAACCTTGCCTCCCAGCAAACAGTCGACGGTGGATTCTATCTTCAATTTTTTTGTATTAATATCAAGAGACAAGCCGTGGCCCTTCAAAACTATCCCGTTCCCTGTCATTATAACCCGATCTCTGGTTTTAATAACCCTTTTATTGTTGTTGTAATGGAGCGAGTCCGTTACCAGCTTATATGGGCCTGTGGATAAAGTGACCTTGCCAAAAATATCTATATTCTTGGTTTTAACATGCATTATGGCCCTGTCGCCCTCTATATAAACCTGTCGCCCGTCTTTTAAATAGATTACTGCCTCAACGTCTATTAGTAGCGTTTGCTTCTTGTCCGAATAAAACCTTGCCTGTTTGGCACGCAATTCCCAGAATTTCTCGCCTTTCCTAACTTCAGTGTAGTTCACACCCTTAATTACCATTTCGGCATCAAGTTTGATTTTCGTATCTTTTACGGGAGTGTTCCAATGTGAACTATCCCACCAACCGTATGCCAGAACACTTACCAGAAGCAGCGTTATAATTCCGAGTGCAAGCCTCCAGAGCTTGAGCATACGCTTTTGTTTAAAAACACTTTCTTTCATTTTCCGTTTCCTAATATCAAATCAAAATCTTTAACTTTTTATATGGTTGGAACAATCTCCCAACCTTTGAAGTCCAGCCATCCGGATAATCGATTGATTTAAGGGAATAAATAAGTCCAGCTACTAACGAACTATATCATCTAACGCTTTTTACTGTAAAGTTTATCTTCTCGAATTAATCCAGGGAAGAAGAACCACAAAAAGAAGAGATCAGTTCTAAAAATAGCGGTCAGTTACAGAAGACCACTTGCTCTGGGCTTTGAGGATCATCTCGCATACTTCCCGGCATGCTCCTCTACCACCTGAACGTTGAGTAGTGTAATGAACGTATGGGAACACATCTTGGCAGGCATCTGGTACTGCAATAGCTAAACCAACTCTTCTAAGTACGGGGATATCAACCAGGTCATCTCCCATAAATGCAACTTCTTCATCTTTTAAATTTTCTTGTTTCAAGATCTCGTCATAAGCCTTAATTTTGTTTTTAACTCCCTCCCGAACAAGGTCTATTCCCAGATCTCGAGCCCGGTTCATGACGGCTCTCGAGTATCTCCCGGTTAAGAGACCAACCTCCACACCTGCTCTCTGAAGCAACTTGATTCCATGTCCGTCTTTCACATCAAAAACTTTACTCTCGCTTCCATCATCGTGATAGATCAAACCACCGTCAGTTAACACACCATCAACATCCAGTAGCAACAACTTGATCGGTTTCAACTTTTCCAGCAGGTACAACGGTACTTCCATAAACCCCTCTCTTGTTCCACTTAAAATTAACTAACATCGATTTTGCCCCAATCCATGGAAGACAGCTTTCTAATCTGATGGATTACTTTATCCATAATAGCCAGTGGCATCGAATTCGGTCCGTCACATAGGGCTTGATCTGGATTTTCGTGAACTTCCATAAATATTCCATTGACACCTACGGCCAGCGCTGCCTTAGCCAGTGGCCACACAAATTCTCTCTTTCCTCCGGAACATTTTCCCTGACCACCCGGGATCTGAACACTGTGAGTCGCATCAAAAACCACGGGCACACTCAGCTCCTGCATAATTACCAGGGATCTCATATCAACCACCAGGTTGTTGTAACCATACATGCTACCGCGTTCGGTTACCATAACCCTTTTGTTGCCAGTGGCCAAGACCTTTTCCACAACATTCTTCATATCCCAGGGAGCCATGAATTGTCCCTTCTTCACGTTTACCGCTCTTCCTGTTCTCCCCGCTGCGACAAGGAGGTCAGTTTGTCTGCACAAAAACGCCGGAATTTGCAAGATGTCGACCACATCCGCCGCCTTCTCAATGTCCTGCACACTATGAACATCCGTAGTAATTGTTATATCAAGCTCGTTCTTTATTGAAGACAGAATTTTCAGACCTTCGATTAATCCGGGGCCTCTAAAGGACTCTATGGATGTTCTGTTAGCCTTGTCATATGAACTCTTAAAAACGAAGGGTAACCCGTTATCTTCGCACAGTTCCTTTAACATCTTGGCTACCCGATACGTGTGCTCGGCGTTTTCAATTACGCACGGTCCCGCGATGAGGAAAAACTCTCTTTCGTCGTAGATTTTACTTATCAAATCACTCATGAACTAAGCCTTATTTCTTTCCCTGTAATCCAGTGCAGCCTTGATAAAAGATGCAAAAAGAGGATGAGGAGCCATTGGTCTGGATTTGAATTCGGGATGAAACTGACAGCCAAGGTACCAGGGATGATCTTTAAGCTCAACAATTTCGACAAGGCTCTTGTCAGGAGATAGCCCTGTGAATTGGAGTCCCGCCTCGCCAAGTGTTTCAAAATATTCCTTGTTAAATTCATACCTGTGTCTGTGTCTCTCGAATATTTCTTTTGTCCTGTAAGCAGAATACGCAAGGCTGTCGTTTTCAAGAATGCACGGATATGCCCCCAGTCTCATTGTCCCACCATAATCGCACTTCTCATCGCGATAAACTATTTTCTGGCTCTGGTAATCAAACCATTCTCGCATAAGGTATATTACGGGATAGGGGGTGTGAGGATTAAATTCCTCGCTATGAGCTCCTTCGAGTTTTGCAACGTTTCTGGAAAATTCCACCACCGCAAGCTGCATTCCCAAGCATATGCCGAAAAACGGAATCTTGTTTTCTCTCGCATTTTTTATCGCCTTTATCTTTCCTTCTATACCCCGGGAACCAAATCCGCCTGGTACAAGAACCCCATCCACGTCCTTGACCAGTTCTTCTCCGCCCTCTTTCTCTACTTCCTCTGAATCTATGTACCTGATTAGCACCCGGGCATCGTTGGCACATCCACCGTGCACCAGTGCCTCGTTCAAACTCTTGTATGATTCTCTCAGATTAACATACTTGCCTACCACGGCAATCGTAACTTCTTTGGACGGATTCTTTATGCGATCTACCAGCATTTCCCAGGCTCTCAGGTGAGGCCTCCGGGTCCATATATTCAGCAACTTTACTATTTTTTCGTCCAGACCTTCTTTGTGGAATACAAGAGGCACCTCATAAATCGTTTCTACGTCCTTGGCAGTGATGACGGCATCCTGCTCAACATCACAAAAATGAGCAATCTTGGCTTTAACTTCCGGCGTTAAGTACCTTTCCGTGCGACACAACAGAATATCCGGCTGAATACCTATGCTTCTAAGCTCTTTTACACTGTGCTGCGTGGGTTTCGTTTTGAGTTCCCCCGCTACTTTAATGTAAGGAACAAGAGTTAAATGAATATAAACGACATTTTCCTTTCCCACATCTACCCTGAATTGCCTGATTGCCTCAAGAAAAGGAAGGCTTTCGATATCGCCAACTGTGCCGCCAATTTCAATTATTGCCAGGTCCGCACCATCTTCCCTTAACTTATTGATGCAACTCTTAATTTCATCAGTTATATGAGGTATTACTTGAACTGTTCCGCCCAGGTAATCACCTCTACGTTCCTTCGTTATGACAGAATAGTAAATGCTGCCGGAGGTAAAATTATTCTTCTTACCCATGGTTGTCTGGGTATATCTTTCGTAGTGACCAAGATCCAGATCTGTTTCGGCCCCGTCATCAGTAACAAACACCTCACCGTGCTGGAAGGGATTCATTGTTCCTGGATCCACGTTTATGTACGGATCCAGTTTTTGAAAGGTGACACTCAGTCCTCTGCTTTCCATCAGAGCCCCGATAGATGCAGCTGCAAGCCCCTTCCCCAACGAGGATAACACACCACCAGTTATGAAGATAAATTTCATGCCCCTCAATTCCTGACTCCGTCTAAATTAAAAGAAATAGGTTAGTATTTTTACTTCCAAGCAATATAGCAAGGCATCGGAAAAGTCAAGGTTGCCCCGTTGTTACCTGATTATATTTATGTTTTATATTGTACAGATTTTAGCTTTATTCACAAGAAATGGGAAAAATTTCTCTTGCTTTTTTGTTCACAATGAAATAGTTTAATAGAAATTATGCAGACAGGCTTATGAATAAAAGATTGCGATAAATTGGTGGTATTTGCTGTTGTTACTGATTCTAAGCTAAGATTGATAATATTTTCTCAAAGTGCGTTTTGCATAGAAAATAGAGTTAATTCTAGGGAGCGTAATCGGGCGACATCTCAACTGAAGCGGATACACTACCTGTGGTGAACCTCCATATTCCCTAGTTCCTGAACCTCAATACGCAATTCATTTTCTCAACAGAAAATACATCCTAATTGAAAATACATACTCCCTAAAAGGTTGGCAACAACACGGGATCGGGACCGGTTAAACATGATCGTTAAACAATATATGACCGCAAACCCCATAACAGTCACGAAAGAAGCCACCGTCGAAGATGCCATTCAGCTTCTGAAAACCAACTTTATCAGACATCTTCCTGTGGTGGAGAACGATCGTCTGATAGGCTGGTTAACTGATGCTAATTTAAGAGGGGCTCTTTTTCCTTCCATGCTGGAAGAAATCACTATTAAAGACATAATGATCCACGACCCCATAACTGTGGAAGCCTCTGAAAGCATAGAAGCTGCGGCAAGGCTCCTTGTGAAAAACAGAATTGGCGGGATGCCGGTGATAGAAAATGAGCAACTCGTCGGGGTGATAACTGTTATAGATTTGTTGAACGCATTTCTGGAGATGCTAGGGATTCTGCAATCTTCGTCCAGGATTGATGTCAAGCCGAGGAGTACACACGGAGCAATCGATTCCATTTCGTCTGTAATTGAACGGGAAGGCAGTGAAATAATAAGTGTGTGTCTGGTGCCTCAAAAGTCCGGAGATGGCCAGATTTACTCTTTCAGATTGGGTCGATGCGATGCAAAGAAACTTGTTGAGGAGCTGGAAAAAGAAGGTCACGAGGTTATTTCGTATTCAACCTGCTAAGACTGATAGATGTTGACTGGAGCTTAAAATTAAGTACCTAAGGATACAGGGATATATCTTCTAAAGAAAGGAGGTGAAGTTAAACTTTAGAAGAATTTTTTGTCGGATGATCTTGCCTGGTTATTCTTGGGAGAGGGTCAGGTAAGATTGATATGATTAACACCAAAATAAACTTAGTGAAGGAGGACAAAACCATGGGCAAAATTCCCGAAAACTACCTCCCCCCAAAAGACACATGGCCGGAGTATATAATTCCTGACGAATTTAAAGATGACTTGCCAGAAAAGGTGAATCTGGCTGATTACTTCCTTGATCGCCACGTCAGAGAAGGTGAAGGAGACAACGTGGCAATCAAGTTTATGGATCAGACCTATACATATGCTCAACTTCAAGATATGGTTAACAGGTTTGGAAACGCTCTGAAAGAAGTTGGAGTTGAACCACAGGACAGAGTTGGTATCCGCCTGGTTAACTCGCCTCAGGCACTAACCGCAATTTTTGCCGTGGAAAAAATCGGAGCAATTCCGGTACCTACTTCTCCGTTGTGGTCTGCGGAAGAAGTGGCGTTCGTGGCCAATAATGCCGAAATGAAATACTTCATAGTTAATGCACCTCTTATGGGTCCGGTAAAACAGGCCAAGCCGAATTTCGAGTATGGTACTAAAGTCATCGTGATCGGCGGCAACCCCGACGAAGTAAAGGCCGATGGAGACCTGGTATACGAGGAAATGCTGGAGAAAGGCAGCAGTGATCTTGAAGCCACTATGCTCGAGCCGACTGATATCGGTATCATTCTGTATACTTCCGGTACAACAGGTCTTCCAAAAGGTTGTGTACACTTCTTACGCCCGATCCTGATCGAAGCAAAGCTGGTAAACAAATACGTATACAACCTGAAACCCGGAGACGTTCTGGGAGGAGCCGCACCGGTATCCTTTGCAGCCGGTTTTGGTACATTTACGCTAATGCCTTTTGAAGGTGGAGCCGCTATTTCTCTTATTCCGAAGTTCTCTCCACCGGATATGATGGAACTGATTCAGAAGCACAAAATTACTGTTCTCACGGGACTCCCAACGGCATACAGAGCTCTGATGAAATTCCCCGATTTCAAAAAATACGATATCAGCTCGGTACGTCTCTATACCTCCGGTGGTGACGCACTTGGTGCAGAGACTCTCAAGGCATGGGAAGAACTAACCGGAAAGCCGATCTGGGAAGGGCTTGGTGGAACTGAGATGCTCCACCTGGTAACCTCTAACACGATGAACGAAAAACCGGTTCCCAACTCCATCGGTAAGCCACTTCCTGGCGTAAAAGTTAGAGTAGTTGATCCTGACTGGAACGACTGCAAGCCGGAAGAGATCGGTAGCATGATCCTTAAGGGACCCTCAGGCACTCTTTACTGGAAGCCATATGTAGACGACAACAGGCTCCTTAAATCCCAGAAGAAGGGTGTAAGGGATGGCTGGAACCAGATGGGTGACGCCGTATATCGTGATGAAGAATGGAACATCTTCTTCGTATCCAGAGAAGACGACATGATCAAGTCTTCCGGATACAGAATAGGGCCTGCGGAAGTTGAAGAAGCCATTGCCAAGTTTGAAGGTGTGGCAGATGTTGGTGTTGTTGGTGTTCCTGATCCGGAAAAAGGACAGATTACCAAGGCCTTTATCGTTCTGAAGCCCGGATATGAAGCGAAGGAAACCTTCTTTGATGATCTGAAGGAATTCTTGAAGCAGCACATCGCCATTTACAAACTGCCAAGGGAAATCGAGTTTGTTGATGCGCTGCCAAGAACTCCGACCGGTAAACTCCTCAGGAGAAAGCTGAGAGAACTCAATAAGTAATTGTTGACAAAAGCCGGGAACCAATAGCCTCAACTGAATGGTTCCCGGCTTTTTAATTGAATCTCAAGAAATTCTTAAGATTTAACCGCATTTTCCTGCCAGATTTGCACAGATTAATTGCTTTGAATAACATCTTCATCCTTTTTGCATTAAATTGAAAAATCAGTTCAAACCGGCATAGAAATTACAAATTAAATCAGTTATGATCATAATGCATTTAGTTCTTTTAAACCCCAATTCATAAGAGAAGGAGTGAACCATGGAATGGCGAGTGACCGTACTATGTGAAAACACCGTACCTGTGCCCGGACTAATTGGTGAACATGGCTTTGCAGCTCTCATAGAAAGCCCCAACGGAACCATTCTGTTTGATACGGGCCAGGGTTTTGGCCTGATCGCAAATGCGAACAGGCTGAAAAAAGACCTGAAGCAGGTTGACAAGCTAGTTTTAAGTCATGGGCATTTTGATCATACTGGAGGATTGCTGGCGTTTCTGGGAGTTCATGGTCCGGTTCCTATCATAGCTCACCAGGACGTACTCCTTGAAAGGTTCAGACTGATGCCGATTGGCCCTACCGAAAAGCAGGTTTCCATAGGTATACCCTGGAATGAATCATATGTCACGACTCGTGGAGCTATTTTTCAGTTTACGTCCGAGTTCTCGGAAGTGATTCCCGGAGCCTACGTGACAGGGGAAGTTCCCAGAGTAACCGATTTTGAAACCGGTGATCCCAAGTTT
>QMLL01000054.1 GCA_003646715.1 Deltaproteobacteria bacterium | reverse complement strand
TGTCCGGCATGTGCTCATCCGCAGGCATATTTCGAGCTGCTTGGTGAGAACTGGTAGATCAATCCCTTTGGTTTCCGGGGGGGTGACCTCTTGACCCGGAAACCGTAAAAAGTCGGGCGGTGCCCTTGTGGTTGTGAAAAATAACATGATGCTTCTTGAAATTCCGTGGAATACTGAAGGTGTTTTTGTAAAACGGCCGAACAGGTTTCTCGGCATCGTCGACATTAACGGGCTCGAGAAAACCAAACTCGTAGAAGTTCATGTACATGATCCGGGAAGGCTTCCGGATATCCTTACATCCGGTAACAGGGTTCGTTTGAGATATGCTGCCAGCAAGAAAAGAAAAACAAGGTGGGATTTAATAGCTGCTAAGAATAATGGAAACTGGGTTCTGGTTCATTCGGGATATCATAGGAAGATTTGCGAGGAGCTTTTTAGAAAGCCTGAAATAAGTCCTTTTAAGGGTATTGAGGGTTTTAAGGCGGAGGTAAAGCTAGGGAAAAGCAGAATCGATTTTTTGCTGGAAACAAACGACAGGGGAAAAATCTGGGTGGAAGTAAAAGGGTGTACCCTTGCTAATGGTAAAGTGGCATCTTTCCCTGATGCGCCAACTACCCGGGGTGCCAGACACCTGGAAGAGTTGATTGCCATCAAGGATCAGGGCGATCACGCGGCAATACTGTTTCTAGTTTTCAGGCCAGAGAGTTTATGCTTTTTGCCTAATGTCGATATAGACCCGGATTTCAGTGCCGTTTTCCGGAAGGCTATTAAGTGCGGTGTCGAAGTGAGGTTTCTTGTGCTGGAATATGCTGACAGTGGTGTTTATTACAGGAGAGAGATTCCTCTCTGTGAAGGTGGAATTAGGGAACACACAAGACCCCAGCTAGGCTTGTGAACATTTTCTTAATTCCTTTTTGAGAATTTTAAGTTATATTGATATAGAAATTTTCAGATGAATGGTACTTCAAAAAATGCAAAAGCTTGAAGGAGGTAGTTATGACAGAGAAGTTACAAGTATACAAATGTGAAGTATGTGGAAATATAGTCGAAGTAATTCATGAGGGAGCGGGTGAACTGGTATGTTGTGGTCAGCCAATGAAACTCTTCGTCGAAAATACCGAAGATGCTGCTCAAGAAAAACACGTACCTGTAATTGAAAAGGTTGATGGTGGATTCAAGGTGACAGTTGGCAGTGTTGCTCATCCCATGGAAGAAAAACACTATATCGAGTGGATAGAAATCGTGGCGGATGGGAAAGCTTACAGACAGTTTTTGAATCCCGGGGATGCCCCTGAAGCAGTATTCAAAATTGAAGCGGAGAAAGTTACTGCCAGAGAATACTGTAATTTGCACGGGCTCTGGAAGGCTTAGTTTTTGACAAGGTGGAGTCAGCGTTTTTGGCTCCACCATGATTGGTATTAGAAGGAGACAGACATGGCGAAACCGGAAGAAATGTGGCAATGTCAGACCACCAATTGCGGGTATATTTATGACCCGGATAGAGGCGATAGGAAGGGAAAAATCCCCAAGGGCACAAAGTTTGAGGATCTCCCTGATGATTGGAAATGCCCGGTATGCGGGGCTTCTAAAAAGGCCTTCAGGCCTTTGGCCGGGCCAGATTCTACTAAGGAAGCTGCGAACTAAATTTCGGGTTGATTTGTCCCCGGAGTTCGTGTTGGGGTTGGCAATCGTTTTTATCTTGGTAAATGAATGGTATCAAGTAATGTCAAGCCTCATAATTCAGGAAAACAGGATTTATGGAAGGCTTGCCTCGAAGAATAAATGCCTGCCTGAGTAATTTCTAACAATATCAAGAGGTGACAAATGAGAAAAGTGGTTTTGTTTGCTTTCAACGGTGAATTAATGTGTTTTGTACACGTCTTGCTGAACGCTCTTGACATGAAGGAGAAAGATTTTGATGTGAAAGTAGTTATTGAAGGAGCCGCAACGAAGATCATACCTGAAATAGCAAAGTCCGGAAATCCTATGCATGGTTTTTACGCAAAAGTTAAAGAGAGCGGACTGATAGACGGTGCGTGCAAGGCCTGTTCTAACAAGATGGGAGTGCTTGAGGCGGTCAAGGAAGAAGGCATACCGTTAATCGATGAGATGTCGGGTCATCCGAGCATGGCCAGATACATGACGGAAGGATACCAAATTATCACGTTTTGATAAATTTTACGGGGAGATGAGGAGAATGAAAGTACTTGGTATTTACGGAAGCCCTCGAAAAAAGGGCAATAGTGATTTGCTCCTTGACAGAGCCCTGGAAGGTGCAAAAGAAGCTGGTGCGGAAATTGCCACGGTGCGACCTAGTAAACTTGAAATGTCGGGTTGCCTGGAATGTGGGAGCTGCGATGAGACAGGTGAGTGTGTCCTGGAAGATGATATGGAAAAAGTTTATCCGATGCTGGAAGAGGCAGATGTAATTCTGTTTGCCTCTCCCATTTTTTTCTACGGTTTTCCCGCGCAGGCAAAGGCATTGATTGACCGTTCCCAGGCTCTTTGGTGTAAGAGAATGATGAAGAAAAGCGGGAAGGAACTTCGTAAGTACGACAGCGGCAAAGGATATTTACTGGCTGTTGGCGCCACCAAGGGTAAGAATCTCTTTGAGGGTGTTGAACTGACGGCCAAGTATTTTTTTGATGCTCTGGATATGAGCTACGAAGGCGGACTATTTTACCGAGGTGTGGAAGGAAAGGGTGCAATTAAAGAACATCCTACTGCTTTGAAAGAAGCTTTTGACCTGGGTAAGAAGGTGGTTACTAACTATCATCCAGAGTAATTGGAACAACAGAGGATGAAACTCAAGAGAAAATGGCAACAACGACCGGTAGTGCTGGATTCCTGCCTGCGCAGGAATGACAAAAAGGTAATCCGGGAATCCAAACTCAGCGTAAGGACTCACTTTGGTTGTTGAAAGGGAAATTTTACATAAGCATATAGGGACGTGAATCTTCATGTCGCCGGGCTGAAATGAAAGGAGGATTAAGATGGCAAAAGCTTTAATCGTGTATGCAAGTAGGACCAATAAAACCAAGAAGCTTGCTGATTTCATTGCTGAAGGACTAAAGGCAAAGGGTGTAGATGTTACGGTAAAAAAGGTCAATGAAATAAAAAATGAATCGGATCTGGAAGGTTATGGCGCCGTTGTGCTGGGTTCTGCCACATATCACGGGCAGATGATGCAACCGATGCAAACAATGTTGTTCCTCGCTGAAAAGGCTAACCTGGAAGGAAAGGTAGGTGGTGCTTTCGGAGCATTTGGCTGGAGCGGAGAAGCACCCCAGAGAATCTTCGATACCATGAAAAATATTTTTAATATGGACATGGTCAGTGGTCCATTAAGAGTGAAGTCAGCTGCAATAGCAGGCAGCGGAGAAAAGGCTAGAGAATACGCCGCAGAAATTGCGGCGAAGCTTTCGTAGGTTTCATGTGAAACTTTGTTGTAGCTGTATTTTTAATTTTTAATTGTCAAGGAGGTTGAAAAGATGGACAGATATGTATGTACGATTTGTGGTTATGTTTATGATCCTGCTGAGGGCGACCCGGACAATGGAATTGACCCGGATACCAAGTTTGAAGATTTGCCCGATGACTGGACGTGTCCTGTTTGTGGAGCATCGAAGAGCGATTTCCAGAAAGAGTAAAATGTATTTTTATAATTGTGAAAAAAGCCCGGGAGAATCCGGATTCTGAACATCTCGTTTCCTCCGGGCGAAAAATCATGAGGGAGGAATGCGATGCCGCCACTAGAGATAAAGAAAGATATTTACTGGGTTGGAGCGATTGATTGGGATATTAGAGATTTTCATGGCTATTCTACTTATAAAGGTTCTACGTATAATTCCTACCTGATTTTAGATGAAAAAGTTACACTATTTGACACCGTCAAAAAGTACCTTAAAAGCGACCTTATGCACAATATAAGGAAAGTAATAGATCCTGCAAAAATAGATTACGTTGTGATTAATCATGTTGAGATGGATCACACGGGCTGCTTGCCAGAGGTTCTTGATATTATCAAACCTGAAAAAGTTTTCTGTTCTACCATGGGTAAAAAGAATCTCCTTGACCATTTCCACAGGGAAGACTGGCCTTATGAAGTGGTGAAAAGTGGAGACTCTATAAGCCTGGGCAAAAGGTCGGTCCAGTTTCTGGAAACCAGGATGTTGCACTGGCCGGACAGCATGTTTTCTTACATACCTGAAGAGAAGTTACTCATTTCCAGTGATGCTTTCGGACAGCACTGGGCGACCAGCGAGCGTTTCGACGATGAGGTCAATTTCAGTGAACTTATACAACACAGCGCCAAGTACTATGCAAATATACTCCTGCTTTACTCTCCTCTTGTTCAAAAGCTCCTGGCATCTGTTAAGGATATGGGTATCGAAATAGACATGATTGCTCCAGACCATGGGCTGATCTGGCGAAAGAACGTGGGAGCTATTTTGGATGCCTATGATAGATGGAGTAAACACGAAGCTAAACGGAAAGCGATCGTAGTGTACGATACTATGTGGCATAGTACTGAAATGATGGCGAAGGCCATTGTGGATGGGTTGATTTCAGAGGGTATCAGTACTCAACTGATAGACCTTAAAGTAACACACAGAAGTGACGTTGTAACAGAAGCGCTAGATGCAAAAGCCCTTGTGTTCGGATCTTCAACTCTCAACAACGGAATCCTTCCTGCCATGGCCGATGTTTTGACTTACATCAAAGGCCTGAAACCAGGGAATAAGATAGGGGCAGCTTTTGGCTCGTATGGCTGGAGTGGTGAGGCAGTGAAAATAATCAACGGCTACCTGGAACAGATGAAGGTTGAACTGGTTGATCCGGGATTAAGGGTAAAATTTGTGCCGGATCACGATAGCTTGAAGAAGTGTGTGGATCTTGGCAAAAAGATCGGGCAGGTTATCAAGGAAAGGGTGCCCGAGTAAGAATTTAAAGGAATAACTGGGGGAGCGGGGAAAAAGAGGAGGTGGTTGGCTATGTTTTTCAAACAGATAGCCGGGAAAGGAGTGGATGTTTATCCTGCTTTGTAGGATGCCCCGCAGCGAAGGTGGCATGCGTTGGGGAGTAGAAAATATGGCATGAAAATCACTCATGTCTTTGAAACCCATGTTCACGCAGACCATGTTAGTGGTAACATGGAACTGCAATCCAGAACAGGTGCTGAAATCTGCTTCCTGGAAGGAACTCCGGTTCGTTTTAAGCTCAAGCCAGTGAAACATAGCGTGGCGGGCGGTATGAAAGCCTGGATTAATGCTGGATATCCAGTAGTTAAGTAATCCTGAACTATTACGAAAGATCTCTGAATGACATATGGCAAAGCGCGAGAAGCTAAGAAACACGTTTTTGAACTACTGAAGGCAGATGACCTTGGCCGGGCAATATTTGAAATTGCCCGGATGAACAAGAAAAAAGTTGTCAACTATTTGATCTCGGCTCTTTGTAACTGTGATCCACTGGTCAAGTGGAGAGCAGTTTCGGCTCTGGGTAAGGTTGTTGCCAGTCTGGCTGATGAAGACATGGAAAGAGCCAGGATAATTATGAGG
Organism: Deltaproteobacteria bacterium; assembly: GCA_003646715.1. GTDB lineage: Bacteria > Desulfobacterota > Syntrophobacteria > B119-G9 > B119-G9 > B119-G9. Next base: position 3,031 of record QMLL01000054.1, on the reverse strand, counting down.
AGATTTATGTGGATGCTCAACGACGAATCCGGTGGAATTGGTTGGGGGGCACCTGAAAGCATGGCAGAGATAATGGCCTGTCACGAAGGGTTGGCGAGAGAATATGTGCCGATTCTTGTTTCGTACCTTCGTGAAGATGCAAATTTCCTTGAATATGAACCCTTACAGAGAGGGTTGTTATGGGGAGTAAGTCGACTTGGTTCAGTGAGACCTCAACTGGTGAAATCAGCGGGTGCAGGAAAATACCTGCCAGAGTTCTTAAAGGCTACTGACGCTGAGGTTCGAGGTATGGCTGCCATGGGTTGTGGAGTTCTCGAGCTGAAAGATACTAAGGAAATGCTGTTACGGATGATAAATGATACTGGAACTCTCATGTTATACCAGAATGGGAAACTGTACGAAAAGACTGTCGGTGATCTTGCAAAAGAGGCTCTCCGGAGAATCGAAGCGACTTCTACCTGAAAATATTAGCAAACAATAGATCAAAAGAAAGGAGTATGAGGAGCTATGGATGCTGTTTTTTTATCACGTCTACAGTTCGGCGCAGCCGCATTTTTCCACTTCTTGTTTGTGCCTCTCACCCTTGGTCTTTCCATACTTGTTGCCATAATGGAAACAAAGTATGTGAAGACCGGTGACGAGGACTACAAAAGGATGGCAAAATTCTGGGGAAAGCTTTTTTTGATTAATTTTGCCATTGGTGTTGTTACGGGTATTACTCTGGAGTTCCAGTTTGGTACGAACTGGGCAAATTATTCTAAGTACGTAGGTGATGTTTTTGGGTCCCTGCTAGCAATAGAAGCCTCACTGGCCTTTTTCCTCGAATCCACATTTATTGCCGTGTGGGTATTCGGCTGGGATAAACTGTCGCCTAAAGCCCACGCAGCTTGCATCTGGATAGTTGCTCTCGCATCTAACATTTCCGCCTACTGGATTCTATCCGCGAACGCATGGATGCAACATCCCGTAGGATATACCATCAGGAATGGGCGTGCGGAACTGGTAGATTTCTTTGCATTGATTACCCAGAAATTTGCGGTTCTGAGTTTTCTGCACACGGTAAGTGGAGCTTACATATTGGCTGGATTTTTCGTGATGGGAGTCAGTGCATACCATATTTTGAAGAAACAAAACGTTGAATTTTTCAAGAAGTCTTTCCGAATTGCTCTCACTTTTGCCCTTATCTTCTCGGTTTTTGAAGTTGTTCAGGGACATTTGAACGGAGCCGAAGTGGCGAAGGCTCAACCCACGAAGCTGGCAGCCATGGAAGCTCACTGGGAAACGGAGAAAGGAGCTCCCATTTCACTTTTTGCCATACCTGATGAAAAGAACGAAAGGAACAGGTTTGAAATAGGAAAAATTCCGGGCGCTCTCAGCATGCTGGCTTATCACGATAGCTCGGCTACCGTTATCGGTCTGAAGGATTTCCCCAAGGAAGAAAGACCACCGGTGTGGATAAATTTTATTGCATTCAAAACCATGGTGGGTCTGGGGTTTCTTTTTATGTTGTTGACCATTGTCGGATGGTTTAAGAGGAATAAACTTGAAGAAAGCCCTCGCTTCTTGAAAATAATGCTCTACGCTATTCCTCTCCCTTACATCGCCATTGAAGCAGGGTGGATGTTAACCGAGGTGGGAAGACAACCATGGATCGTGTACGGTTTGATGAAAACAACAGATGCCGTATCTCCCATAGCCGCTTCCCAGGTTCTGATATCGCTGATCGCCTTCGTCGTGGTTTACACGGCTCTAGGTATTGTTGATTTTTACTTGCTGTTCAAGTACGCACGCAAAGGACCTGCAGAAGCGGTTGCTGCTAAGAGTTAACAAAGAGAAAGGAGGGTACGTACAATGCTTTTAAATATATGGTTTTTTCTTTGGGGACTTCTTTGGGCCGTTTATTTCATGTTGGATGGTTTTGACCTGGGACTTGGAACATTGCTTCCTGTCCTGGCAAAAAATGACGACGACAGACGAATGATTTACAACGCCATGGGACCTTTCTGGGATGGTAACGAGGTCTGGCTGATTACGGCAGGTGGAGTAACTTTTGCGGCTTTTCCAACTACTTACGCCGTGATGTTCAGCAGCCTCTATGCGGCGCTTCTCATTATACTCTTTGCCCTGATCCTCAGAGGTGTCACTTTTGAGTTTCGGAACAAGGTGGATAAACCTTTCTGGAGATCCGTATGGGATTGGTGTCTTGTAGTGGGTAGCTTTGTTCCTGCGCTTCTTTTTGGCGTTGCGTTTGCCAATATTTTCAAGGGTATTCCCATTGATCAGAACGGAGTTTATCACGGTACCCTGTTTACACTCCTCAACCCGTATGGTCTTATTGGCGGGCTTCTTTTCCTGTTTTTGTTCCTGGTTCATGGTTCGATCTGGCTGGCAGTAAAAACGGAGGGAGAATTGCACGAACGCGGAATTTCTGTGGCAAAGAAGCTGTGGCCTGTTTTGCTTGTAATTGCAGTAGTTTTTCTTGGTGCGAGCAAGTACTATACTCATCTCTATGATAACTACTTCCAGAAACCCATACTTTTCGCAATTCCTGCCATTGCTGCGGTGTCACTTGTTGCAACAAGATATTTTCTTGGGAAGGGTGCAGAGTGGAAGGCATGGTTTGCTTCATCGCTTACCATTGTGACCGCCACGTTTTTTGGGGTGGCCGGGCTTTATCCAAACCTGTTTCCGTCAAGTCTCGATCCGAAGTTTAGCCTTACCATCTATAATTCGGCTTCAAGCCCGCTGACTTTAAAAATTATGCTGGGTGTGGCTTTAACGCTTATACCTATAGTAATCCTTAATCAGGCGTGGGTCTACAACGCGTTTAAGCATAAGCTGACAGAAGAAGACCTCGCGTACGATGAGGCTTACTAGGGAAATCGAAGACATTACCAGGAAGAAAGGGCGGGATTTTCCCGCCCTTTAATAACGTTCTAGAGATAGGAGTGGAATAAAAGATTACGGAACTTACTCGCCTTTTTGTCTCTGTTTCGCAAAATAATCACGCAGAGCTTCCTGTAAGGCACCT
>QMLL01000053.1 GCA_003646715.1 Deltaproteobacteria bacterium | reverse complement strand
TCTCTTTTTCTTGTTCAGTTCATCCAGCCTTTGTTTCACAAGTTTTGTCTCTTCTTGAAGATGTTCCAGTATCTCAGCCTGTTCAGCTTTATCAAATATTAAGGTTTCGGGGCCTTTTTCCTTGTCCTCGGCTCGCTCTTCTTTTCCAATGGATTCCGGTATAAATCTCTTTCCATCCGGTATAGGGCGTTGATTCATAAAAGAGGGCGAAACAATTTCGACACCATTTTCATGGAGGACATCCATTACTTTTTTTCTTAGTTCGGAACGAACCGTTAGCAATCTTTTGACATCAGACAGAAATCCTGCCACCCTGTATGTTACTGAAAAATCGCCCAGTTTACGTACCTGGACAAAGGGTTCGGCCAATTCAAGTTCTGCTGCGGCCTTTTTTAACAGTTCTTCAATCCTGGAGTGTGGAACGTCGTAGCCAAGGGACAAAGTAGCGGACACGATGGTTCCGGAGCTTCTAACAACGGTAACGGGATTGGTAACCAGGTACAGGTTTGGAAAAGTGGTGAGGTTCCGGTCTTCTGTCTGGATTTCCGTGTGAATAAGCCCTCGTTCGGTTACCCGTCCGAATCTTTCTTTCACCCGTATGAAATCGCCAGGGCGAAAACTATTAACAACCCGGAGCATCAACCCTGCCATAATATTTGCTACGAAGTTGGTGGATGAGATTGCTATTATGCCGGTCAGAACAATTCCCAAAAGACTCAAAACCTGGGAGCGAGTTGTGTCGGACATGGGAAACGCGAGAATCACGAGGAAAATTCCTGTGGCTCCAAGTAAAAGCATTATCAGCTGGCGGGGAAAACGTCCTTCAGGACCAAGTTCGGATCGTCTCTTAAGAAGAAGATAATGTGCAAGCCAGAGCCCGGCACTGATTACAGCAACAACGGCCAGAACCGGAATGAAATCCCTCAAAATAGAAAATAATCCACGCCAGTCAATCATGCTTGCTCATAGTTTTCCAAGGCTAATCCACCAGGTAGTACTCTAGAGTCGAAACCACGCGCACCTTTTTTATAAAAGGAGTATTCATATCTCTGTCCCTGATTGAAAACTGCCCTTGCCTTGCTCGCTTGATCTTACCAAGCTTACTATTGGAATCTTTAGCAAATTTTTGAGCCACTTCGCGAGCCTTTTTCGTTGCCTCTTCAATCATCGCAGGTTTGATCTCATTCAGGCGCGTAAACAGGAATTCCGTCTTGTTATCATAATCTTCCCCCTTGATCACAATCCCCTGCCTTCCCAGTTCTACCAATTTTTTCATGGTCTTCCTCACAAGGTCAACTTTTTTGGTATAGACCGTGATTGTTGACCTCCCAGAATATCTGAACCTGATCCTGTCAGAATTGGCATAGCTCTGGGCCTGTTTGTCTATGATTGAGGGGGCCGATACTGAAATTTCTTGATCCGAAAATCCGTTGCTTTTTAAAAAGCGCATCACCATGGTATTTTGGGTTTCTATCTTTTCGAAAAGTGATATCAGATCATTGTCTGCAACATTGTAGGTTATCGGCCAAATCGCAATATCTGCTGGCACTTCGCGCTCCGCCAGCCCTTTCACTACCACAGTCCTATCTAGCTGCTTAATCTTGACAATACCTGTAGAAAAAAAATAACCGAGAAAAATTAGACCAATACAAATAGCCACCCCAAGTATTAAAGCCTCAGCCTTTCTTGATTCTTGCATTTCCATTCCCCTTTTTCAAAATCTATGTGATAAAAAAGTCTGCATAGGATCGAACATGATGTCCGTCAAGCACATGAAACGTTCTTATCTTCTTAAGAGCTACCGGTGAAAACATTCCGATGGGCAAGTACACTAGGTGCTTACCATACCTGTTTGCGAAGGAATAGCACCACGACCTGGGAGGTTTAGCTGCTATGTAAGCAACCTTTTTTTCTTCACAATAGTCAATGGCGGCGAGTAATAGCCTCTCCGCCTTTGTTTTCGCTAAGTCAAAAAAACTGTCCTTCCATATATCGTACATCCGCATGGGTGGATAGCTTAGCATAAAACCACCATACTGGCATCTGCTAATTCCGGGCCCCACCATTATTTCTCCTGCAGGAGTGGCATAGAAGGCCATATCTGATTCCTGGTCGTGTTCCCCCAACCATGTAACTCTCCACGGGAACTTTTCCTCTTGGCCGGGTCCCGGTTCGTCTTCATCGAAAATCAACACAAGAGATCCAACGCTGCCGCGAACCGGCATATTTTCTCGTACATATATCTTCCCTTCATGCCAGTGTCTCAGAGTTTCCCTCATGTCCAGGCCATCCAGCAGGGTGCTTACAAACGGTTGCACACGGGCGTTTTCCTCCGAAAGGATCTGCTTGACCTTCTTTTTCACATAGTCTCCCCAGGATTCAACAACCAGGTCTTCTGGCGGATAAGAACATATGAACTGCCCCTGCCATAATTCTTTCCATTCCCCGGGTCTTCTTTCCTTGATGCGCTTTTTCACCGGCACTTTCATCAAACGTTTTCGCCTCTTTATTCGAAACTGCCGGTAAAACCTTATCTTTTTTTGGTTAAGGAGCAACTCTTCGGGTCGAACCTCCACAACGGGAAGTTTGCTTTCGTGATCCTGCCACGGATAAGTACTGCCAAGCTCCCAGACCTCGTAAGCATAATTATCATCTACTCCTCCCTTCGCTGCTATCAAAAGCTGATAAAAGTCCGGGGTTAGATAACCTTGCACCAGGGCATAATTTCGCGCGAATTTGTGTATTATTCTGAATTGGTAAGGTCTAATTTCTTCCTGATATCCCTTTTTGTATTTTTCTGCCGCTTCCTTAAGAAGCTTATCCACCGAACTGAGTCGATCAAACAGGGAAGGCACCATAGGATCCCTTTTCCATTGTTCCAGAATACTCCTACGCTTCCTTTCGTATTCCGCAACCAGATATGGAATTTCGGTAAGGATTTCCCTGCTTGACTTCTCATGAAGCTGCGCCAGAATAACTCCGGATCTTTTGACTCTTCCGATAGGTTGAGGATGCGGCTCATCCAGAGCGGAGAAAATCCTTCCGAAGTGAGCCATTCCAACCACGAAAAGCACACGCTTGTGGCGTCTGCTCAACCTCTGAAGATTATAGAGCATGGTCTTTTCCCTGAGGTAATCAATACGATCCGGCTCCTGCTCCATCAACTTTTCACTGCAGAGTTCACAGTATTTTCTGTAACCGATCTTGGTAACAGAATAAGAATCGGGAAATGCTTCTCTACGATAAGGATACCCTTCAATGTCTCTGTCGATGCAATAGCATGGGATATCGTGTTCAACGCCCAATCTCAAGGCTTCCACAGAAGCATCTGTTGGTTCCAGAGGAAGATAAACTGTAGTACCATCTCTTTCTTCGTATAAAAGCACCGACAGCAAAGGCAAACGTTTCACGCCTCTAAGTATGACTTCCTCCAGGGTCTTAGGAAGTTCCACCGCAATAGCATCAGGTTCAAAGGCTGCAAAATGCCGGATAACTTCCAGGGCGAATTCCAGTCGGCCGTGAAGTACGGGTACAAAACAAATGTTATTTTTTAAAAACAGGTCCATTCTTCGCCGCATCTATGTCCTATGTCTCCTTCGGAGATGCTTAAAACCTTCGCACGAATGACGAAGGGACAGTATCGACGCCATTCCTGCGAAAGTCGCGACCGAGCTCGGCTTGGCAGGGATCCAAGTCCTCAGACTGAAGTACAAGCTCAGCGTAAGCTTACACCTCGGTCGTTGAAAAGGGAGTTTCGTATAAAGAATACAACATGCTATCAGTATCGACAAGGACATGTATGTTTGAAAGATTGAGTTAAGTGTATCGAAAGACCCGATTGCTCTTCACGGTGTAGCTCCCTAGTACTTCACCTCCACAAGATAGAGCCCTCGTGCAGGGGCAGTCATTCCTGCCTTTTGTCGATCACAGGATTCCAGGATTTCTCTTATCTGATCAACGCTAAACTTTCCTTTGCCTAGATCAATAAGGGTGCCAACCATGTTTCTTACCATGTAGCGGAGAAACCCATTTGCTTCAAAAGTGAAGATGAGAACATCACCGGGTTTTTTCGCCATTTCTGCTCGAAATAGCGTCCTGACCGTGTTTTTTACTTTGGTTCCGGATGCTTGGAACGCCTTGAAATCATGTTCTCCCTTGAGGATTTCCAGAGCTTCTTGCATTGCCTCGAGCTTCAGTTCGTGAGGAACATGCCATATGTAGTTTCTCTGCAGCGCTGATCGCAATGGTCTGTTCAAAACACGGTACTCATAAACCTTGCTCTTTGCATGAAAACGGGCGTGGAATTTCCTAGGAACCGGTTTTAACTCCTTAATAACAATATCTTCGGGGAGCAGGCTATTCAAGCCTCGCCATAGCGCATCGGGAGGGATCTTGGTTCTTGAGAGAAAGTGAGCAGTCTGGGCCAGTGCGTGAACTCCTGCATCGGTTCTGCCAGATGCCCAGACAGTTATATTTTCCCCGGTCATAATGGCCAACCGGCTTTCTATAACTTCCTGTATGGTTAATACGCCTTTTTGTCTTTGCCAACCATGGTAATTTGAACCGTCATATTCTATTGTTATGAAATAGTTCTTCTTTTCGTTCGCATTCACCATGGTTTACCGAGATGTTACGGTTGCCAAACTGTTCTCAGAAGCCCGGTGGTTTCATCAAGCCCAAACATCAAATTCATGTTACAGACAGCCTGACCGGATGCTCCCCTTGTAAGATTATCAATGGCAGAAACCACAACGATCCTGTTTACACGATTATCTATCTTCCAACCAATATCACAGAAATTAGTGCCTCGAACATAAAGAGTATTGGGTAGAACTCCGTCTCCAAGAACCCTTACAAAAGGGGCATCCTCGTAAAATTCTTTAAACACATCCGTAACCGTGTCAACTGAAACTCCGGGATTGAGGTTTGCGTACACCGTGGAAAGAATCCCTCGAGTCATGGGAACTAGGTGAGGGGTAAAAGATATTTTGATGGGTTTACCAGCCAGTGCACTAAGTTCCTGTTCCATTTCAGGAGTATGCCTGTGTTCTGCGACTTTGTAAGCTTTAAATCCTTCGTTTACTTCACAGAAATGGGTGGTCAGGCTAAGCCCACGTCCGGCTCCACTTACTCCGGATTTGGAATCAGCGATGATAGATTCCAGTTCCACAATACCTGCCTTAACCAGAGGCGCCATGGCCAAAATAACACTTGTAGGGTAGCATCCAGGATTCCCCACAAGCCTCGCTTTCTTTATTTTATCCCTGTATATTTCCGGCAAGCCGTAAACAGCTTCGTTCAGGAGCTCAGGTGTACTGTGATGCTGATACCACTCAGAATATGTCTTTTCGTCCCGGAACCTGAAGTCAGCACTCAAATCAATAACCTTTGCTCCACTATCCAGAAGGCTTGGAACTGCGTTCATGGATGCTTGGTGTGGTAGAGCGGCAAAAACAAGATCTGCTTTCTTGCCAACTTCGTTCTCTGAAAAATCTTCACATACCAGAGAACACACACCTCTCAGCGCCGGAAAAACCTCAGAGATGGGAATTCCCGCGAATTTCCTTGAAGTAAGCGTAACCAGTTCCACTTCCGGGTGTTTCAATAAAAGCCTGATCAACTCAAAACCCGTATAACCACTGGCACCGTGTATTGCTACCTTTATCATTATATTTACCCTCAACCTGGAAAACTGTGATTAAAACGAAGTGACAAAAAAAGGGGCACGCAGTGCCCCTTTGCAGTAAGTGCAATAAAATTTTAGCGCTTGGAGTACTGAAAACGGGCACGCGCTCGTCTTTGACCGTATTTTTTTCGTTCTTTAATACGGGAATCCCTAGTGATAAATCCAGCCTTCTTGAGGATTGGTCTCAAATCCGGGTTAAATTCCAGCAGAGCTCTGGTAATACCATGTTTTATGGCTCCTGCCTGCCCCGAGATACCTCCTCCGCAAACGTTGACATCCACGTCAAACTGGCCCAAAGTCCCTGTAAGTTCAAAAGGTTGCCTGATAATCATCTTGGCCGTTTCCCTGGTAATGTACTCATCCAGGGGCTTTTTATTCACTGTTATCTTGCCCGTTCCGGGCTTTAACCATACGCGAGCAACTGCAGTTTTTCTTTTGCCTGTTGCGTAATACCTTTTTTCTTCCATAAAGCCTTTCCTCTCACTCCAAACTTAATTTTCCGCCAGATCAGGAACTTTTGATTTTTTGATTAGCGCAGATCGACAACTTCTGGTTGCTGGGCTTCGTGAGGATGTTCCTCCCCCGCATAAATCTTTAATTTCTTTAGCATTCTTCTACCAAGCTTATTTTTGGGAAGCATTCCTTTCACCGCAAGCCTGATAACTTCTTCCGGTTTTTCCTGAAGCATTTTCTTGAGATTTCGCTCCTTCAGGCCTCCCATGTACCCGGTGTGCCTGAAATACATTTTCTGTTGAAGTTTTTTTCCAGTGACCCGGACTTTTTCAGCATTGATTACTACCACAAAATCACCGGTATCTACATGAGGAGTAAACGTGGGGAGGTGTTTCCCTCTGAGCCTCATCGCAATACGCGATGCGAGCCTTCCAAGCACTTTGTCTTGCGCGTCTACGAGAATCCATTTCCTTGCTCCGGGATCCGGTTTAGCACTAAACGTCTTCATCATTACTACTCTCCATTCGATGTAAAGCTCAAGAAATCAAGAACTCGATATCTAGTTTAGCTTTCTTTTTTTGTCAAGGTAAAAAAATATTTTTTAACTTGCTTTTTATACCAGATTTGGTTAGAAAGCAAATTTTTTCAGCGCAACTTTCCTTTTGGTACGGAAAATGCTATACTTCAAAACCAAGGAGGTATGAGGCATATGAAAATTATGTATTGTAAAAAGTACGAAAAATACGTGAGTGCAAAGCACTGCGAGTTTTTCAACGAAGGCAAAAACTGCCCTTTTTACAATCCCACTCAATGGAATAGTATAAAAGAATTGCTGCAGGATATCAATCGTCCGAAGTGGGAAGTGGGAGAAGTTTTAAAGCCTTTCAAGTGCAGTTTAATTGACAGAGAAAGGCTTAATGTTACGCCCAGAAGGCGAAGACCTGCTAAGGGATCCAGAGCTGTTCTAGGATAACATATTTGCATATAATCGATAAGTCCGCAAAACTACAACCAGCCTTAGCAGCCGGGGCTAGGGCGTACACAATAGATATCACTTATATTCCCGGCCACTTCCCTTTGCAACAGCGTAAACGTTAAGACTTCCCTTCTTCACAAACAACCCAGCGTTATTCTGTTGACCGCGAGCGATTCAAGCCTTTCCGGCAGGTTTTTATAAAAACCTGCCGGAAAACAGAATCGTTGCCATTTAAATGGTAATATGTTAGTTAACACTACTCGAACAGGTTGAAGATCTACCAGGTCATGCTCAATCCAACCAAAGAAGACCAAGCTTACTGTTTCGTCTTCAGAAATATTCATCGAAAAAATCTTGTTCAACATCCCGCTTGCGCGGATTATAAAAGTAAGCCCTAGACAGAGAAGAGGGGCAATATTTTTTAGTTTTAGGAGACGCAGAGAAAAAGGGACAGGAGATGTTCAAAAAAATACTTGTTGCTAACAGGGGAGAAATAGCTTTAAGGATACTTCGCTCAGCACAGGAACTAGGCATAAGAGTGGTAACAATTTACGAGGAAACAGACAGAGAGGCCCTTCATACCATGCACGCAGATGAAGCCGTTTGCATAGGGCCCGGTCCCAGAAAAGATTACCTGAATATCGGAAAAATAATTCGAGTGGCTCTCAATTCCGGCTGTGAAGCCATCCACCCCGGGTACGGTTTCCTTGCTGAAAACCCTGCCTTTCCTGAAGAGTGTACCAAGGCCGGATTGGCCTTTATTGGCCCCCCTCCCGAAGTTATAAAGAATCTCGGGAGCAAAGTAATCGCCAGGAAAATTATGACTGACGCGGGAATTCCAGTAATTCCCGGAACTGATATTCTCAGCGACGGTATTGAAGGCGAAAAGGAAGCCCTGGAATTTGCCTCCGAATACGGTTTCCCTGTCATGATCAAAGCCGTTGCCGGAGGGGGTGGTAGGGGAATCAGGCTGGTTGAAGATGAAAAATCCCTTCTTGAAGGATTAGAAAGATCCCGCTCAGAAGCCAAAATGGCTTTTGGGAATGATGCAATATATCTGGAAAAAACTCTCGCCAATCCGCGCCACGTTGAAGTGCAAATACTGGCAGACCAATTCGGAAACGTGGTTCACATGGGAACCAGAAACTGTTCTATTCAAAGAAGGCACCAAAAACTGATTGAAATAGCCCCTGCGAATTTACCTCAACGTCTTAAGAAAAAAATCTGTGATACGGCAATTACCGCCGCCATCGCATCTAAATATGAAAGCGCTGGTACAGTAGAATTCCTCATCGACGAAGATGACCAGTTTTATTTTCTGGAAGTGAATACCAGGATTCAGGTTGAGCACACGGTAACCGAGATGATCACGGGAATTGACCTGATCAGGGAGCAATTCAAAATAGCATCCAATCAGCCTCTTTCCATAAGGCAGGACGATATTGTGGAGAGAGGGGTGGCCATAGAGTTGAGAATCAATGCGGAGGATCCAAAGAAC
>QMLL01000052.1 GCA_003646715.1 Deltaproteobacteria bacterium | reverse complement strand
CGCTATACTGGCTGCTCGGGTCCTGCCTGGGACCATAAATATTGAAAAATCTAAGCGATATACCTGACGGTTTCTTGCTTTTCGCAACGCTTTTAGACGCAAGGTATTTCGTCTTTCCATAAGGGCTCAAGTGTTTCGTTTCATCCGTAGCGTATTCTTCCTTTATTGGTAATCTCGGTTCATCTCCATATTCAGCAGCAGAACCGGCGTGAATAAAGGCGCTGACATTGAGCTCTTCACACTTTGAAAGCAACCACACTGTTGCATCGTAATTTGTTTCTTCCGTTATGCCAGGATTTTCCACCGAGAAAGGAACGCTAACTACCGCAGCCAGATGGAAAAAATAATCTATTGGTCCAGCTTTCTCGAGAATCTCACTCATCAAAGATCTGTCCCTGATGTCTGATCGATGAAAGGAAAATTCCGGTAAATCAATAAAGGAATTAATATTTTCCATCTTACCGGTGCTCAGATTGTCAATTCCAATCACCTGATGTCCCAGAGACAGCAGTCTTTCCGCTAGATGACTACCAACAAATCCTGCCGCACCTGTTACCACTGACCTAACCATCTAAATTTTTCCAACCCCCTTCTTATGCCAGTTCCAGGCAGTCTCAATGATAGTTTCAATATCTCCAAACTCTGATTTCCAACCGAGGACTTTTTCTGCTTTTTCCGCCGATCCGATTAACCTTGCAGGATCACCGGGTCTCCTTGGTCGATATTCAAACTTTACTTTCTTCCTTGTAACCTTTTCCGTCGCTTTGATTATATCAAGAATGGAGTATCCTTCCCCGTTTCCCAGATTAAAACTTGTTGGTTCACCACCATCAAGCAAGTAATCGAGAGCTAGTAAATGAGCCCTGCACAGGTCGTGAATATGGATATAGTCTCGAATACATGTACCATCCGGCGTGGGATAATCGTTACCGTATACTTCGAGGATCCTGTCCTCGTAGAGAAGTGAAAGTAAGATATTGGGGATAAGATGGGTTTCCGGTTCGTGCCACTCTCCGACTTCACCCTCGGGGTCAGCGCCAGCAGCATTGAAATATCTGAGATTGACGTACTTTAATCCATATGCTTCCCGGAAATCTTCAAGCATCCATTCGATGACCAATTTTGTTCGCCCGTAGGGACTGATAGGATTCTGGGGATGATCTTCGGTTAGTGGCAACCATTGAGGTTCTCCATACGTTGCACAGGTAGAAGAAAAGATAAACAGTTTAACACCATGTTTCACCATCAGGTCCAGGAGATTCCAGGTAGCACAAACATTATTCTTATAATACAGGGAAGGTTGCTCCATGGATTCACCAACGTAGGCAAGAGCAGCAAAATGAAAAACCGCGTCAATTTTTTTGTCAGAAAACAAATCATTCAGCAGATCGTAGTCAAACAAATCCCCTTCTATAAGTTCCCCGGCCACAACCAGCTCCTTGTGACCTCTAGAAAGGTTATCCAGCACAAAGGGTTGATATCCGTGGCGAGCAAGCATCTTCACCATGTACGAACCAATGTACCCTGCACCACCAACAACAAGTATATTCCTTGCCATGATTTTGCCCTCAACTCTGTACGGAAGCGTTATATGTGTAGATTGATTATTTTATGCCCAGCCACCAGGCCAGCTTGTACCACACCAACCCCAGGTATTCGTTCGCAGCAGCCGTGCACACATAAAAATTATAAGGGTCAGGGATGAACGATGTCAAACCCGTTACCTGGTTATAGTGAGAATCACACGGGGCCGGAACCGCCTTGAGACCGAATTTTCCGGCCAGAAACATGGCCCGGGGCATATGTATTGCCGAAGTTACCAGCCAGAAAGGTGTTTTATTTAATTCTCTTTTAACTGCACCCAGATTTTCATAAGTGTCCCTTGACTCAACTTCAATCTTTACCCTCTTTCTGGACACACCCAGCATTAACATTACGTCCCGCATCTTTTTGGATTCTTCGAAATCCACCAATGGATCTCCGCTTCCTCCTACAATTATAATTTCCGGAGATTTGATCATCCGGTAGATCCTGTAAGCTTCAAGAATTCTTGCCATCGAGGAACACTTTAAAGCGCTGGTCACCGGAAAAACGTGATTTACTTTAACTCCACCTGCAAGAACAACAATAACGGAAGGACTGTTAGCCGTGACTATTTTCACCGGTTGATACCGGGTCTCCAGAGGCTTGATAATTACATTAGTAACCGGAGAGATAGAAAGCAAATAAAACAACAGGACACCAGTAAGTATAAATAATTTACCGCTTTTTTTTCTCAGATTCACACAAACGAGGCCATAAACAAGCAGAACAATGATAATCATAGGAGGCAAAAAGAAAGGTTTTATCAATTTCTTGAATAAAAACATAACACCTCACAATCATTGAATTAAATTAACGTTCCTCCTGTGCATTTAAAAATTCCATAATCTGACCATGTGCATGAAGTTATGTAGAACAGATCAATCTCCGCATTTGGTTTGAGCAGCCATATCAAGCATTTTTGGAAGACCACCTTTTTCAGCGGGCACAAAACCGAAAGCTGCTTTCCATATCTCCGGGCTTTCCATACAAAGATACACGCAAACATCAGGATCATGCTCTCTAATCCATTCCACCATTTTGCTGTACATCTCTATGCGTATATCCTTGAAATATCGCATCTTACCGTCAAGCCCCTGAATGAACTCTCCATAGATGATATCACTTCCCGGGTATTTCTCTTCAATTATGTTCTTCAGCGCTGGCATGAACCTGAAGCACCCAAGACTGATCCACACAATTTTATCCGGGTCTGTATTAGAAAAGACTAAATCGATCACTTCCCTATAATCAACTTCCCAGCCTTCATAATAGATCATCGGGTCAAAGTGAAATGCTAGACGATAACCCCATTCCATACACCGTTTTGCACATTCCAGCCTCCTGGAAAGAGGCACGGCAAGTCCTTCTTCCCTGAAGATAACCCGGTTTGAATTCAAAGACCACGCGACTATAGTTCTTTGACGATGGTCCAGATCTTTAAGAAGTTCAATATGATCCGTTTTTGTCTTCAACTCAAGTACACAATTCGGGAAAAGGGCAAAAAACGGTACTATAAGGGTTGAAAATTCGGTAATGGGGTCCAGAAGCAAACTGTCAGTAAACTCACCAGTGCCTATGCGGAAAAACCTTTGAGGATTATTTTTCAATACGGATTTGGTTTCGTTAAGCATGCGATCCCAGTTTGCAAAAAGTCTCAACCTGGTAGAAGAAAAATAGGCCTGAAGTATACAGTACGTGCATCCTATGGAACATTGTTCCCCGAAATGCAGGATCTGGTATCCACAACAGATGTAATTCCTTGTCCCCGGACAGGGTTTTAGGAACTTCCCTTTAAAATCGATGACCTCGATTGCCGGCCTATCTTCATCCGATTCTCCGGGAATAATATGATCTACAAAATGCAATCTGCATTCGGCATGGTTTTTTCTGATATTGTGAATGATCGGTTGATCAATCACAGACTTTTCAACAAAAATATCTCTGGGAATTAATTTAGGATTCATCCCCAAAATCTCTTTTGAAAATGTTCACCAACGCAATGAAATTTCAAACACTAAACTTCAATAATACTAGATATGTTTAAATACTCTACCAAATAAATCAATTTTTCAAGCAATCTTTTGATCAGAATAAGTGGCGTTGTGACCCAATTTATGAGCAAGTGCGGTATAATGATAGCCTACCACATACTGGTCTGGGATTGTCAAAATCTCTACCCCCTGTCGGATTTAATGACGCTTTTCCCTTTAAGAACAGAATTGCTGACTCTTATATAAAACGTACTTTTCAAGGATCGAGGTAAGGAAGTTCTATTGAGTTTGTTTGCCACCTCAAGGGCCTGGATTTCCGCCAAGCCCAGCTCGGTCATGACTTTCGCGGGAATACCGTTAATATTATCCATCTCCCGTTCGTGCATTACCCTTTTTTCATTTCTGCACTAATCCTTTCTGTCACCCTTGAAACCCCTCTGTCATTCCTGCATTACTCCCCTGTCATTCCTGCGGAGGCAGGAATCCAGCGTTATTGGTTGTAGTCATCACTTCCCCTTGGGTTTCACGTTTTGTTAACCAGACAGCCGAGATAATAATTAGTTTTTAGGGAACATTCAATTAATTCCATGAAAACTCTAAAAATGCGCAGCATTGCATGGATTACAGAGATGAATTTTCCCAGATATAGTCCAATAATGTCTTGGCATACCTATTGCTACCTCCAACACCGAACCATCATGATTTAGAGACGGCAAGTTTAATTTGGATAGCACTTAAGTTAGGGTTTCATGAGATGGATATTGCAACCGTAGCCGGAATAGTTTCAGCTTTCGCCCTTGTTTTTGTCGCCATAATCCTTGGTGGCGGAATCGGTATGTTCATTGATGTGCAATCCCTCTTAATCGTTGTGGGAGGCACAATTGGCGCCACTATGATCAACTACCCTTTAAAAGACGTTCTCGGGGTTTTCAAGGTGGTCAAGAATGTCTTTTTTGCCAGCATACCGTCCGCGGGAGAACTCATACCCCGATTCATCGATTTTGCCGGAAAATGCAGGCGTGAAGGCGTTTTGGCGCTGGAAGGAGAATTGAAAAATGTGAACGATCCTTTCCTGGTCAAGGGATTGCAACTTACCATCGATGGCATGGAACCCGAATCCATAAGGGACCTTCTTGAAACGGAGATTGATTTTATAAGAGACCGGCATCAATTTGGGGCTGAAATTTTCAACACTATGGGGTCATTTGCCCCAGCCATGGGAATGATCGGAACCCTTATCGGGTTAGTGCAGATGTTACAGTCTATGGAAGACCCAAGTACCATTGGTCCGGCCATGGCTGTAGCACTTCTTACAACTTTCTATGGAGCAATAATGGCCAACCTCGTGTTTATTCCTATGGCCGGTAAGTTGAAAACGAGGAGTAAGGAAGAAGTCCTGGTAAAGGAATTGATAGTAAACGGAGTAATTGCACTTGCTGTAGGAGAAAATCCAAGAATTGTAGAGCAGAAGCTAAATGCGTTCTTGCCACCCAGTGAACGCAAAAGCCAGTTTGAATAAGAGAATAAGGAAAGATGGCCAGGAAAAAAAAGAAAAATAATGCCGACGAAGGACCTTCTCAGGGTTGGATGCTCACGTTTTGTGACCTTGTGACCCTGTTGCTGACGTTCTTTGTCATGCTCAACTCCATGGCAGTTCGGGATGAGAAAAGAGTGAGAGCTGCCCTGGGATCTCTTACCGATGCCTTCAACAAATTTAAGGGTGGAGGCTTCATAGACAAGCAAAGTAAAGGTGGGAAGGCGCTTGTCGGCCAAACCATGGAAAATATAAGAACACAGATGGAAGAAATAATACGGAAGGTGAAGATATCACCAAAAATCAAGGTGAAAATCGTAGACAGACAGGTAAGGATGTCGGTCAAAAATGCTCTGCTATTCGAACGCGGAAGCGCCAAGCTCACGGAATCTGGAAAGGTAATCCTCGCCAAGGTGGCTGAAATCCTGAAGCGGTACCCTTTTTCCCTGTGGATAGAAGGATACGCAGCTCCAACCGAAGTCAACACAAGAGGTGATCCCATATACCTGTGGGAGCTATCCCTTAGAAGGGCACTCAATACATTACACTGCCTGGAAAGTTATGGAATAGATGCCAAGAGACTTCAACCGTATGGCATGGGTAACGATTATTCTAATTCGGGAAGTATTTCCAGTGCCACATCCACTCAAAAGCGGAGAGTAGACCTGGATCTCAAGATAGATAACTTGAAAGAATTTGCCAAATACTTGGAAAACAAAAAACCGAGTTCTTACTACTATAAGGGATTCTTTTTCAAATTATTCGAGGCAAAAGCGGCAAACTAGAGAGTCAAGCAGATGGCCGAGAACGAACAAGAAGAAAGCGGAAGCGAAGAGATCGCTGGATGGGTTGTAACCTTTTCCGATTTGATGACATTATTGCTAACATTTTTCGTGCTGTTGCTTTCAATGTCATCATTAGACAGGCAAAGTATTTCACGAATATTTAGCATGTTACCAGGAAAAAGCGGCTTAATGAATCACCAGGCATGGTACGGAAGTAAAGAACTCCCGGATGAGGAGTGGAACTACAACAGATTAAGCGAACTGATGACACGAGTATCTGAGCTTCAGAGGAAAAAAGAAAGTGAAATAAAGCCGGGGGATATAAAAATAATTGAAAAGAGCAAGGGAATGGTGTTGATAATCGCCAATAAGATACTTTTTGAAAAGGGCAAAGCAACACTGACCCCGAAGTCCAGAGAACTCCTCGATGTTATCGGTGACTTCCTGGATCAGTGCAATAATAAAATCTCAATCGAAGGACACAGCGATAACACGCCAATCAAAACTGCTCAGTTTCCATCAAACTGGGAACTATCAGGGGCAAGGGCATTGAGTGTGCTTGAATATTTTACCAGAGTCCGTGCCATGCCATCCAGCAGGTTCAAAATAGCTGCATTTGGCGACACAAGACCCATTGTTCCAAATACCACGGAAGGTAATAAAGCCAGAAACAGAAGGATAGAAATAGTTATTTTGAATAAGAACCAGTAAGGAGAAAAAAATGGCTGAGAAAGATAAGGGAGAAAAAAAAGAAAAAAAGTCCTCCAAGAAGCTCATCCTGATTTTACTTGTGCTCATGTTATTAGGAGGCGGAGGTGCTTTCGGGTACATCAAGTTTTTCAAGGCAAAAAAGGCAGGGAATGCTGAGACTAAAAAAGCGGTTGAGGTTGCCCCTAAAGGTTCATCTGAAAAACTGACAGCTATGCCTTTGAATCCCTATCTTGTAAATCTTATTGATCCCGATACAAGACGATACCTTAAAGTCAGGATAGTACTCAACCTTTCGGAGAAAAAAGTAGAGAAGGAAATAACAGAGAAATTGCCCAGTATCAGTGATTCTATAATTATGTATTTAACAAGCAAAACATACGACGAAGTTATTTCGCCAATGGGTAAGAAAAAATTAAAAAGCGAAATTCAAAAAATTGTTAATAAACATCTTCAAACAGGTAGGGTTAACCAAGTATTTTTCACCGAATTTTTGGTGCAATAAGAAGACTAAAATATGGAAAACATACTCTCCCAAGACGAAGTTGATGCGCTGTTACGAGGACTGACTGACGGCGAAATAGAATCGGAGTCGGACGAAGCCCTCGAAGCCGAAGGCGACATAAAACCGTATGACCTCGCAAGTCAGGATAGAATTGTCCGGGGCAGAATGCCCACTCTCGAAATAATAGGCGAGAGATTTGCAAGGCTAACCAGGACTTCTCTGTCCAATATGCTGGGAAAACTGGTGGAAGTGACTTACGGATCAATAAAAACTTTAAAATTCGGGGAATTTATAAAGAATTCACCTATACCGTCAAGCCTCCACATTTTGAAGATGGAACCGCTTAGAGGACATGAGCTACTCATAGTGGACAGTAAGCTTGTTTTTTTGCTCATAGACTGCTTTTTCGGAAGCAGTCAAATTACGAAAACTTCAATAAAGGTGGAGGGAAGGGAATTTACGGCGATAGAGAACCGTATCATCAAGAAAGTAATCGATAACATGATTGAAGAATGGAACACGGCATGGAAACCGGTATATGAAATTTCCACAGTGTACATAAGATCAGAAATTAATCCTCAGTTCGCATCCATCGTTCCGCCAACTGATATCGTGATTCAAGTTTCATTTAACGTGGAAGTAGAAGATGTAGGTGGAACAGTCATTTTTTGCATCCCGTATTCCAACATCGAACCGATACGCTCTAAGTTACACGCCGGCTACCAGAGTGATCAGTTTGAGATTGACGAAACATGGATCAGGCGTCTTAAAGAGAGGCTTTATGAAAGTCCGGTAGAGATTTCCGTAGAATTGGGGCGTACAACAATACTCGGTAAAGATTTAATAAACCTGGACATTGGTGACACAATAATCCTAGATAAAGATTCCTCTGATCCTTTGATAGCAATGGTTGAAGGTGTTCCGAAATTCAAAGCAAAGTGTGGAATACATAAAGGAAACATCGCAATTAAAATAGACGAGTATATAGAGACTCCAAAACTATAAGAGCTTAAAAGGAGGACAGAGCATGAGCCCAGAAAATATAGCCGAGGAAAAACAGAACGAAGTGGAAATTCAGGACGTTCCGCTTGAAGATAATGACGAAGTTAAAAACGACGCTGTCAGCGAAGAATTGACTGAAGCCGTTGATGCGCCTGACACCAATACCGAAGAAGCGGAAAGTGTTTCAGATGCCGACAGCGCCCACGACTTCGAACAGATAAAAAATGAAAAAGATGAGAAATGTATCAAACGAGACCTCGACTTTCTTCTTGATATTCCTCTTGAAGTCTCAGTGGAGGTTGGAAGAACAAAGCTCCTTATCAATGACCTGCTTCAACTGGGGCAAGGGTCAGTGATCGAATTGAACAAATTGGCCGGTGAACCGATGGAAATACTCGTCAACAACAAATTGATTGCCAGGGGCGAAGTTGTGGTGGTGAACGAAAAGTTTGGCATTCGTTTAACGGACATAATCAGTCCCATGGAAAGAGTTCAGCAACTCAGATAAGAATAAAGTTTACTTGACAGAAATACCATTTACAAAACAGAGATTGAGATGAATGCACAGACTATAGAATTT